>DATHJV010000097.1:0-7411 GCA_035489645.1 Minisyncoccota bacterium
AAACTAAACAGTTTTCTAAACAAGCTAGATCTATGGCAGCGCACGATCCGAAAGATATTTTAAATCATTTAGCTGGACATAAGGGCTTTGATTATAGTCAAATCACCGATGAGATTTTCATTGGCACCAATATGTGCTGCCAATACGGCTTCTCCAAAGAGCTTCTCTCAAAAGGAGTGCGGGCGGATATTAGTCTTGAAGAGAATCATACAGATGCCCCATACGGGGTGGACTATTTTTTATGGCTTCCGACAGAAGATAATACTCCGCCAAGCGAAAAAGCTCTTAACATCGGAGTCAAGTTTTTGGATTTTCTAATAAGTAACAAGATAAAGACTTTTATCCACTGCAAAAATGGACATGGGCGCGCCACGACTCTTTTCGCCGCTTATTTAGTTGCTCAGGGCAAAAGTGTTCCCGAAGCGATTGATTTTATCAAGTCCAAACGGCCTTCCATCCACCTGCAAGATTCACAGATAAAAGCGCTCGAAGAATTTAAAATAACTGGATTGAAACTAGCTCAAAATAAATAATTTTAATAGAATAGATATATGAATAATTACTTAATGTGTCATCAGTATTAGCATGCTCGATGCTTCTTTTTGGCTTCATATCAATCTGCACATGAATAGCTTTTTACTTCCTAGGTAAGAAGTATTAAATGTAAAAGAAGGGATTGACAAACATATTTTAATGTGCTATCATCAGTATTAATTTAGGTTTTCGGAATTTATAACAATTAAGAAGGAAAGGCGGTGCCCTTTGAAAAAAAACAGCAACAAAAATCAACGTACTAAAAAGCAGCAGCGGTTATTATTTATCGGTCTCGCAATCGGCAGCATTGTTGCGGGCGGGATTGTATTTATTGCAATCAATGGAACCCCGGTCAAAAGATCAGTGCAGCAACATATAGCTCCATCGGACGATCCTTCAACTGATATTTGGAGGAAATATCAAGAGCTCATGGCTCATCTCGTTGTCACCAATGTGTGTCCTGGAATTACTCCAGTGCACATTTTTCGGGAAGTAGACAATCAAAAGTTTCTGCACGCCACTGGTGGCCAACTGGCTGGTGATGGAAATATTCTGACTTGCGGACATGCCTTCTGGGAAATTAATGGCGAGCACAAGGTTCCATGGAAATTCTATTATCGGATTCTTCAACCTCCCGAGAAAGAATTTCACTCTATCAATCGATTAGTAGTAATTGAAAAGATGGAAACAAACACAGTCAACGCCTCAAAAGATGTTATAGCTTGTATTCCCGGTGCATCCAAGCTTATCGACCCTCTCGCGGCACCGTCTGAAGCAATTATAAGCGAAAAAATAACTTTCGATTATTTTTTCGCTTATAAGGATGAACAAATTGTGCGGTCGACTGTGACCGGAGAAAGTGTACGCTTGCTGGGCCAAACCAGGCTTTCGAACGGACCTGACTACTTTGTCCTAGACTACAGCTGCTTTCAAAGCCAAAGTGGAACGCCGTTCGCAAACACCAATAACAGCAAGTTGTACATTATAAGCAGGTCACTTAAACTCACTCCAGAGATCCGAAAAGTATTTGGATTGAGCAAAGATCACAAGGGAGTATCCCTCTGTTCTTCGGTGAACCTTCGGTAGCAAAAAAATTAAACGACCGCCAAGCATGAGAACTGCTTCGGCGGTTTCTCTTTTTATCGAAACTCAAGGAAATAAATTCTTACTGAAATAATTTAAGAAACTTCACCGGGTCAACAGAAACGTCATTAATGCGCATGGAAAGATGTAAATGAGCGCCAAAGGTGTATCCGGTTGCTCCGGAGAGTCCTATCGCTTGGCCTCGCTCTACCACATCACCAACCTTCACATTAATTTTAGACAGATGTAAATAATAGCTCATCACACCCTGACCGTGGTCTATGACTATGGTCTCTCCGTGATTGCGAAAAGTTTGGGTTACGCGAACGACGCCGCGATTGACCGCCATAACTTCAGTGCCGCCGAAAGCCCGATAGTCCGCTCCCATGTGGGAAATAGAATATGCTCCTGTTTTCCTTGAATTGCCATAAGGCGCAGTCACGAAAATTTTCTCGAGAGGAGGAATGAACGGGTCGGTCCAAAGAGCTTTATCTTCGGTGGGGATGCCGGCGAGACTTTTATTGTCTTCATTCAAGGTGGCGACCAGCTCGTCTTGGCTTGCTTTCGTGTTGCCGCCGAGCTTCTCTGGTATTCCTAAAGGAGTTTCTATCTTTTCTCTCGCTCCGACGACGACGCTCTGTCTAATAATATCCCCGTCGGAAAACTCGGCCGCCAATTCGTAGCTTCCGGGCTTTTTGTTCAAATCGATGCCGACTAGCGCAGTGGGCTTGTTTTGATACATAAAAACCCCGATTTTTTTTCCGTCAAAGCTAAGTTTCTTAATAAAAGAAATTCCGACGTTGCCATCGACAAAAACCAGAAACGGATCTCCCTGTAAAATAGTCGCTGGAGTGAATGACAATGATGCCGCTATCCTGGGAATAGTTTTTATTGCATCTTTTTGAGGGAGGAGCGAGTCTGCTAGAGAAACTGTGGCAGTGGAAAGAGACAGCGATGTTTTATAAAGAGAAGCCGCTACTATCCCATAAAATATGATCGTGATAAATAAGCAAATTAGTACAATATTTTTCATTAGTTGTGGCGGTGAATTAAAAAACTCGTGACAAATAAGAGTTTCGTAATTCACGATTATGAATATTACCTGAATTACGAAGAATTTACCAGAGACGTGTGATATATGGAGTACCATATAGGAGCGGCGTTGCGACAAAACAATAACAAGTTTTTGCTTTGCTCCTCTCTTGTTGTTATATGGATTACCATATAACAACGGCACTCGGACATTAAACAAATAAACTTGTTTATGCTCCTCGTTTGTTGTTATAATCTACTACAAATGAATTCAAAATCTCTTATATGGATTTTCATGGCCATAGGCTCGGCGGTTGGAGGCGCTATTCCGACGTTATGGGGAGCGAGCTTCTTGTCTTTCTCGTCTGTGCTTTTAACGGCTATTGGAGGTATAATTGGTATCTGGCTAGGTTATAAGCTAAGTCATTAATATTATTGATGGAAAAATTAAAGTTCGCATTATTTTCAATAGTTGTTTTATCCTTGTTAGGGCTCTTGGGATATTGGTCTGTCGTTACTTTGCAATCGGGTACGGAAAGCAAGGCGAGCCAAAAGATAGCACAGCTCCAAAAAGAAAATAAAGAATTAAACGCAGAAATATTGAAAGTGAATAATGAACTCAGCGCGCTGCAGGCTGAAAAAACAGAGACTGTGCCGATTGTAAAAAAAGAGCCGGCGCCTATAGTGTATAAATACCAAGACTTGATAGATGAATTTCAAGGACTCATAAGCAGCAACGCATTCCTCAAGCTGAAATCTCGCGGTGCCCAAGTGGGAACCTTGCAAAATTTTTTAAATATTTACAATAAGACTTCCAACAAAGTAGATAATGACTACGGCGAGAGCACCAAGGCGGCGGTAATAGTCTTCCAGAAGGATCAAGGACTTTCCGCGGATGGGGAAGCTGGCTCGGGCACTTTCAATAAGATGATTGATTGGCTAAAAAAGCAGGGGTAGCCTATAAATAAAGGGTCTTTTTGGCATTGACAAAACACCTTGTTGGGTGTATAATAGGGGGTGTATGTAGCTCTTTGAAATGGTCGCTAACCACCAGGGCTTTTAGCTTATAAAATTACATTTTTGTAAATTAAAAGCTCTGGTGGCACGACGTCGTCAGAGTGCAAAAACTGTCAAACAATCATTCAAACGTAGGAAAATAAAATGGAAGCAAAAACCGTTGAAGAGAAGAAAACTATTACTGCCGCACAGCCCTCGGTTGTCCCAAAAACAGAAGTTGTAAATGGGATGATTCGTCTCGATGTTGTGAAGGACGGGAAAAGCCCAAGTAAGGTGAAAGTTGTCCAAGTTGATCTTGGGAAAACAGTGGAACCCAGCGATCACTTCAGAGACGGAAAAATAATCGAGACTTTTATTAATCCCTCGACAGGGGGTATGATAATGGTCATTGGGAGCTACTATTGATAGGTTCAAGGGGGCGGTCGTTCCAATACGGCCGCCTTTTAGTTTTGTGAGTGGCTCCTGCAGCTCTTTTTGATGGCCTAATATTGTGTTTTTACAAGGTATTGACGAAGACTCCTGTTGCGTGCATAATGAATCGCGTAGTGATCTTTAACAAGAGATTTTTTTGTTACCGTCTTTTGGGGCGAATCATTGATTTTTCTCAAAAGACGGTTTAGCAAAACAACAAAAAAACAAAGCAAAAAAACGAAAGGAAAAATATGCGGTATTTTAAGCTCTTCTTCCACCTATCGAACAAGGTGATCCAATTGGTAGTTCTGTGGGTGATAGGTGGCGCACTCCCGATGGGAGCTTTTTTTGCCCTTTACTTTTGGGGTCAAGAAATTTATACCCATCCCTTCCTCGCTCTCGCGTGGGGAGTACTCTTGTGGGCATGGATGTCCGTGATTGCAACCCTGTACTCTATAGTAACGTTTCTCGCTACCATGTGTTTTCTGGTATTACCCATCATTTACTGGAACAACGAGTATGACTTCGAAAGCGAGTTCTCACTCGAGTTCGCCGCCGATCCGCCCTTTCGTCTAGCTTGGGAATTTGTCAAGAAAAAGTGGCAGCGGGTAAGAGGAGACAAATTGCCCATTGCGGCATTTTAGCGGATTCTTTGGGGCCAAATGTCTAATCCATCCGCCGCCAACGGGAGATTCGTCTCCAGGTTGGCGGCGGATTTTCTTTTTCTAATCCAAAAAAATTCTGGAAAAAAGAGAAGAAAATTAGAGGGCGGACGTTCCAATACGGCCGCCTTTTTAGTTGCATAAGAACGGTTTTAATGATTTTAAAGCAAGCTTGCATTTTTTCGCAAGACGTGTTATACTGCATTCGGATATTGCTCCCGAAGTATCTTTGACAAATGAAAATAAGGGGATTAACCTCTTGTTCCAAACTGGCTTTGAAATGGCGCAAACAGAAATTCGCGCATCTTTTCTTAGTAGTTGGAATAAAGAAGCCGCCAGAAAGCGCTTTTTTAGGCACAGAAGCCTTTTTGTCAATTTCATAGGGAAACGGAAACCTAAAATAATGAACATAATAAACACGATCTTGAGCATCCCGAAAATTCTCGGGCTTGCCAGGCTCGTAAAACGCGCGAAGAAAACGAAAACAGGCGAAGGACTGAATAGCATGATGATCAGGTGGAACGAAAAGAATCCCCACTATATAAGTCTTCCTGACCCTGTTACCTGTGCAGAAGATGCAGCCGATCCTATTTGGGTGTTCTTCATCACGATACCGGCAATGTTTCTATCATGCGGTGTTGCAATAGGAATCATATATGGATGGGAATGGCCTCCAGCACCCATTTACTATATCTTGTTCTTGTGTACAATCATCAGCCCTTTTACAGGTCTTCATATCGTGCATTTGTCCAGTGGTTACAGAGGCTGGAGGTTAAGTCACAATATCGTCTGGATGTTTATGCAAAGGGCTGGCAGGTTTTGCGAAGTCATTACTCTCCTTTCAAAATATTCGCGAAAAAAGTTCAGTCTCAAATGGACGACCGAAGAAGTCGAGAGTGAAGCGGTCCGGATTCTAAAGAAGCAGGCAAGAGTCATAACTGAAATTCAACGTGGCATGGTGTTAGAATCTGTGCATGGAAAGGTTCCGATGTGGGGAGAGGCGTATAAGGGACAGCTACGCAAAGAAAAAGAAGAACAGGAACAATCCGAGCAATCAAGATTTAATGACTTGTTGAAAAATTTTCTTGACGTTGCGGACATTCCCACGGGCAGGGAGGCGTACTTTCCGCCGCCCACGTCCTGATATATTCCAAGAAAGATTTCGCATAACGACTCCGGTTTCCTGCAACACAGGGGGCCGGGGTTTTGTTTTTTCTAATCCAAAAAAATTCTGGAAAAAAGAGAAGAAAGATTAATTAAAGGAGACAAAATGTAATCAAACCATTTTGGTTTGTAAGTTTTGGAATCAAATAGGGTGGAATCCTTTTTCCACCCTTCTGCAATATGACAAAGTTCTGATACCGCTTTTAAATCTTTAAAGAAAATTCCTATTTCTGAATTAAAATCAAAGGAAAAAAAGTCTATATTTTGTGAGCCGACCATTGCTTCCCTCTGGTCGATGATCAGCGCTTTAGCATGATTCATCTCCCTCTCGATGTAAAATTTGATGCCCAGTTGAGAGAGTTTGTAGATATAAAAATAATTAACGTGGTCCATAATGTAACCGTTGTCTGTGTGTTTTGGCACTAATATTTCTACTTTTACACCCCGCAACACTGCCTGATGCAGAATTGCCGAGAGCCAACGTTTCGGTATGAAGTAAGGAGTGATCAGGGTAATGCTCTCCGATGCTTTATTTAAATATCTTTTATAAATTCTTTTGAAGTGGTACTTATTTCTAACGGGAGAATGATCGACAATCCAGCTATCCACTTTATCATCTGTAATTCGGCTGATTTTACCAAGAAGTTCAGGGTCTTTACCCCCGGCATTTGAATATGATTTTACAAAAGATGCGACTACTTTTTCCACCAAATTGCCTTTTATCCGGACCATTAAATCATTCCAAAATCTTGAAGTTTGCTGCAGATTCACGCCTCCAATAAAGGCAATATTTTCGTCTACCACTAAAACTTTACGGTGCATGTGGTGGAGCAGATAACTATGATAAAGTATTTCTACCCCAAATTCCTCTAATTCTGCGATGGCACCCCCTTCCAGCCCGGCGCTGCCGAAAGAATCCAGTATCAGCCGAACTCGCACTCCATTTTTTGCTTTTTCTATTAATAATTTATTGAAATCAAACTCCCTCATGTCATTCTGGAAAATGTACATTTCGAGATAAATTGATTTTCTGGCGTCCGAGACAGCCTCAAACATGCTTCCCCAGGCCTTCTCCGAATTGGTGAAAAACTTGTAATTCATTTTTGTATTATACAGGAGTTCCTAAATATGCTACACTGGGCAAATGGCAAAAAGAGGCACTACGCTTGGTCCGAAAAACAGGTCCAGGCATTCACATAAAACAAAAAAAAGGCTGGCAATCAAAAAATTGATGCTGGAGAAGAAGTCATTCCGTAAAAAGTTTAAAAATTGAGTTAAAATATTAATATGGAAAATATAAAAAAGGGTGTTTGGATTTTCGGCGCGATATTATTAGTTTTTCCTCTAGCCTTTTTCATCGCGGCGCGGGATTTTTCCAAACAGGGGTCCTATGTCGAAGTGAAAGGACTATCAGAAAAAATAGTCAAGGCGGACGTCGCAATCTGGTCGCTCAATTTTGATGTAAAGTCGAACGACATTGATTCGCTTTACGCTGATATTGAAAAAGA
>DATHJV010000098.1:0-3860 GCA_035489645.1 Minisyncoccota bacterium
CGCGGTTATATCACCGGGGTCACCGGAACCAGTTTGTGGACGCTTTATCAGAAAGGAGAGCGAAATTTTGGCGACTTTACTTTACCTGACGGCATGAAGAAAAATCAAAAATTGGACCATCCCGTATTAACGCCAACAACCAAATCCGAGGACCATGACAGACCTCTCTCATCCGAGGATATTTTGAAAGAAAAAATTGTTTCTGAGCGATTGTGGAAACTATTAGCCAATACAGCAAATAAATTGTTTGTTCGCGGACAGGCTGTTGCCCTAAGCCATGGCTTGATTTTGGTGGATACTAAATATGAATTTGGTCTAACTTCCGACGGAGAATTGATGCTGATAGACGAAATCCACACACCTGACTCGAGCAGATACTGGCAGGCAAAAACATATGAAGAGCGTATAGGGAAAGGGATGGAACCGGAGAATTTTGACAAGGAATTTTTGCGTTTGTGGTTTAAAGAAAATTGCGATCCATACAATGATGAAGTGCTTCCAAAAGCGCCGGCTGAATTAGAGGAAGAATTATCCAGAAGGTATATTCAGATTTATGAACAAATTACTGGAGAAATTTTTATAGTTGAAACCGGAGATATCGGGAAGAGAATAGAGAATAATCTAAAAAAATACGAGTTGTAAATTATGGAATATGCAATCAATCCGCTAGACGGAAGATATTTTGAAAAAACTCGCGCCCTGGCGCCTTATTTTTCTGAAGAGGCGTTAATGAAATATCGTGTGATGATGGAGGGGGAATATCTGATAGCCCTCTCGGAGGCGAAACTCAAATTAAGAAAGTTTACAAACAAAGAAAAGAATTTAATCAGATCCTTATATAATCTCTCTATTAAAGACACGAGGATTATTTCTTATATAGAATTAAGAGGATATAAAAAAATTAAAGCCACGGATCATGACGTAAAGGCAGTCGAATACTTTATCAAGGATAAATTAGCCAATACTTCGCTCAAAGACGTCACAGAGTGGATACACTTTGCATTGACATCCGAAGATACAAATAACATAGCCTACGCGTTGATTCTCTCTGATTCCCTGGAGAAAGTAATGGTTCCGAAAATAATAGAAATTATTAATAACCTAACTGGGTTGGCAATTAAATATGGTACCTTGCCGATGCTCGCCCGCACTCACGGCCAGAGCGCCAGTCCCACTACTTTTGGCAAGGAAATGAAGGTTTTTGCACAGAGACTAAATAGGGGATTAAGCCATCTGCTCGGGCAGAAAATTTTAGTAAAGTTAAACGGCGCTTCCGGAAATTATAATGCCCACGTGTCCGCTTATCCGAAAGTTGACTGGCTAAAATTTTCGGAAAAATTTATTGCCGGTTTGACTCCGAAGCGACTGATACCGCTTGAATGGAACCCCATTACCACACAAATTGAACCGCATGATTCGTATATAGAAATATTTGACCGATTAAAACGTTTAAACAATATGCTCATTGATTTAAATCAAGATATCTGGAGATATATAAGTGACGAATGGATTGTGCAAAAGCCCATAGAAGGAACTATAGGCTCCTCTACTATGCCCCATAAGATAAATCCGATAAAATTTGAGAATAGCGAAGGGAACTTAGGGTTAGCTAACGCGCTTTTTGAATTCTTCGGGCGTAAACTCCCGATTTCCCGCCTGCAGCGCGATTTATCGGACTCCACTGTGCAAAGAAATTTTGGCACAGCTTTTTCCTATTCCCTTGTTGCATATGAATACCTGCTTAACGGATTAAGTAAAATCAGAGTAAATGAGACAAAAATAAAAGAGGATTTAAAGGCTCATCCAGAAATAATTACTGAAGCCATACAAACTATTTTGCGCCGTGAAGGCGTAAAAATGCCGTACGAAAAATTAAAAGAATTGACGCGCGGTAAAGTTGTAACCTTATCCGATATTCATAAATTTATTGATGCTTTGCAAGTTAGTGATAAAATAAAGCGGGAATTATTAAAAATAACGCCGGAAAACTACACCGGACTAGCATCCTTTCTCGCATCAATATGATCTGGAAAAAAATTTTTACAATTTTATTTTTTATATTGGTCGTCTTTTTTTCTGTCTTCATAATATATAAAACGAATGAGCAAAAGCTTGACGCTAATTCTGCGGCGGTCAAATATGGTGAAAAAATATTGGGGAAGGGCACGCCCGAGTTTCTGTCTAAACCCATTATTATTGTCACCTTCGCGATTGAAAAATTCCGCACCGATATGGGCAACGATTTAGAAAATTCGCCTTTTTCTTTTTTCTCCTTTATTTTCAATAATCAGATTGTATTTTATGGGATTTGTCTGGTTATTTTCTTTCTCCTCGTGCGCTCAATCTGGCGCGTGATTTTCTAGTTTGTATTTTGTCATAAAGCGAGTAAGATAAGAATATGGCGCTTAGAATTTTAGCTTCTGCCCTCCTTCTCGTTTCCATACTTTTTTTGCCCGTCTGGGTCTCCGCTATTTTAGGCTTGGCGGGCATAGCGTACTTTTCTTTTTTTCTTGAAGCTGTCCTTTTATTTTTTCTCTCCGACCTGCTTTACGGAGTAAAGGAAGCCAGATTTTTTAATGTAGTTTTTGTCTCTTTAATCGCGGCGCTCATTTGTTTTACAATTTTAGAGCTTATAAAAAGGAAAATAAGATTCCACGCAAAATAAAAAAATTTATCCCTTAATGGTAACGCCAAAAAATTTTGATTGCGGAATATAATGATTAATATTTAATAATATAATTTTAGTACAGGAATGACTTTCAAAAAACTTAGAAGGAAAAGAGCCAAAAATACTTTCGTAGAGACTGATGAAATATTTATCGATTCAAAAAATTTGCAAAATTTTAACCGTCAGCAATTTGAAGGCCGGATAGAAAAACCGATTCCAAAAAAAACGATTAACTTTCTGGGTATTTCATTTCTCTTCATACTAGCTATATTCGCTTCTCGCCTCGCGTACCTGCAGATACAAAAGGGCGATGAATATAAAAAAAGGGGCGAAGACAATATTCTAAAAAATGTTAATATTTTCGCAAAAAGAGGCATAATTCATGACCGAAATGGACTTGAGTTGGCCTGGAACAAAAAGGGTGAGGACAATGGAGATAACACGCCCTTGTTATATACGCGTACTTATAAAACGCCCGGATTCTCGCACTTATTGGGATATGTGGGTTATCCGGCAAAAGATAAGGAGGGGAATTATTGGCAAAGTGAATTTGTCGGCAAAGATGGACTCGAAAAAGAGTATCAAAACAAAATAGAGGGGATAAACGGATCAAAAATAATAGAGACCAGCGCGACGGGAGTAATCCATTCAGAAAATATCATAAATACACCCAAGCAGGGGAACGACCTTACGACCAGTATAGATTCCAGAATTCAGACGGAGTTATTTACGTTGATTAAAAATTTATCTACCAGCAATGATTTTACCGGCGGGGCAGGGGTCATAATGGACTTACAAAAGGGAGAAATAATCACCGACACGAGCTTTCCGGAATATGATTCGGAAATTCTGTCTCTGGGTGAAAACGCGGATGAAATCAATAATTATTTGATTGATAAAAGAAAGCCCTTTTTAGACAGAACAGTCTCCGGACTTTACACTCCCGGTTCAATCGTCAAACCATTTTTTGGTTTGGGCGCTCTTGCTGAAGGTGTAATCGACAGTTATAAAAAAATTCTTTCAACCGGCTCAATCTCAATACCAAATCCTTATTTTCCGGATCAAAAAACTGTTTTTAAAGACTGGAGAGCAAACGGCTGGACAAATATGGCAGAGGCTATAGCCGTATCTTCCGACGTTTATTTTTACGAAATTGGCGGCGGTTACAAAGACCAAAAGGGGCTGGGGATTG
>DATHJV010000099.1:0-25573 GCA_035489645.1 Minisyncoccota bacterium
CAGCCACGCTTACTTATGTAGCAACAGCTAACTTTTAAATATATATGAAAATAAAAAATCTGTTTTATGCAAGTTTAATAATATTAGTAATAAATGTAGTTGTCGGAGCATTGCCGGCTTTTGCTCTGACCGTGTCGCCGGTGAGTCTGGAAATAACCGGCGATCCGGGCATTACAGTGACTGGAGAATTAAAACTTTACAACGAGCAGGAGGGAACAAGAACTTTTTACTCTTCATTTGAAAACTTCGAACCTAGCGGGGATTCTGGCGCGCCAAACTTTATCGGCGCAAATGGCGATTTAGCCACTTGGATAAAGTCAGATCCGGTAGTGGTTGTGGAGTCAGGCAAACAAAGCGTCGTGCCATTTTCTATCGCTATTCCGCAAAATGCGGAGCCGGGCGGACACTTTGCCGCTATTTTCTTCGGCAGTCAGCCTCCGGGAGCGCAAGGAAGCGGGCAAGTGTCTGTAGGCGGAAAAATTGGGGTCTTGGTGCTTTTAACGGTTTCTGGCTCTGTGTCGGAGGGCGGAGGACTCCTGGACTTTAATACCAATAATAATCAGAGATTCTTCAGTACCTTGCCTGTGGGATTCTCTTGGCGCGTCAATAATACCGGGGGAGACAGAATAGTGCCTAGAGGTGATATCAAAATTAAAAATACTCTGCAATTCACGTCGGCGACTCTCGAAGCAAACAAAGCAGAAGGAAGCGTATTGCCGGGGAGCGCCAGAAAATTTGAAGCGGTCTGGGGAAATAAATCGCCTGTGATAAGCGGAGAGCAACCTGAATCTCCAAAAGGATTTTTTGCGATGGCTGGGAGCGAATTAAGCAATTTTCATTTTGGCTGGTACTCCGCCAAGCTGAATCTCAATTGGGGTCTCTCAAATCAAACGTCGAACGCGAGCTATAGTTTTTTTGTCATTCCTTGGCAGTTACTGCTGATTATTTTGGTTATATTAGTGATTGTTTGGTTTATAGGCAAAATAGCGCTAAAACGCTATAACCGCTATATCATCGGTCGTGCGCCAGCTCAAATGCCACCACAATAAAAATGAATGAGAATACGATCAACGCTGATAATATTTTCAATTGCTCTTTCTCTTATCTTTTTTTCTTCGCCTGATAGCGCAGGTGCCGTCAATGTTGACATCACCGCTATCGTGCCCGGCTGTGGCGACGGTATGATTAGTAGTGGGGAAGAGTGTGACGGCTCTAATCTAGGCGGAGCATCCTGCTTGACTCAGGGCTTTAACTCCGGAGTGCTTTCGTGCACGTCTGCCTGCACTTTTGACACATCCTCTTGCACTTCGGGTCAGGGAATCGGCGGTGGAGGCGGCGGAGGCAGAAGAAAACTCTCTTCAATCCCATCGACAAATATGGTTTTTGAAGGAATTGCGTATCCGAAAAGCGCGGTCACGCTTTTGAAGGATTCTCAAATTGTTGCTACCTCTATTGCCGATGCTAATGCGGATTTCCAAGTTGCCGTCTCAGGGATTTCTAGCGGCCATTATCTTTTTGGCGTTTATGCCGAGGATAACATCGGTATCAGATCAACGCTCCTTACATTTCCCTTCGATGTAACTCCCGGCTTGACCGTAAAATTAAGCGACATATTGATCCCGCCTTCGATCTCGGTGAATAAAAATGAAGTGAGACATGGAGACAATATCTTGATTTTTGGACAAAGCGCGCCGAATGCAGAGATCACAATTTCTATAAAATCCGTTCAAGAGTCTACCGTGAAAACGACCGCGGACCAAAATGGAAATTACCTTTACAATTTTAATACAGGGGCGCTTGAGGTGGGGGAATATTTTGTAAAGTCTCATTTTGAACTGGAAGGCGGTATGAGTTCTTTCAATGACCCGATTAGCTTTACAATCGGAAATGTAAATATCGCTTCGATTACGAGCAGTTCTACTCTTGTAAATGCGCTGATTCCCGCTCTCGCGCCCCATATCCTCGACGTAATATCAGGGCCTTTTACAGTCGGGGAGTGGAACGTCATATCTATTATTATAATTGTCATCCCTCTCGAAATATTACTCATCATGATTTTGATATTCGTTCATCGAAGAATCAGAAGGAGTTTAATCCTAAAATCTAAAGTGAAAGCAAAATGAAAATAAAAAAAATCCCTAACATTTTTTTTAGGCTTATTCATCTCCCTGACATTTTTCGCGCTCTCTCTATCTGTGCGCTTATTATGACGCTGACCGTTACCGCAAATTGACTTATAATATGTTAATATTATATTTATGATTAATCCTCAACTTCTTGATTACATTCGCCATCAACTCGCTCTAGGAATCACGCGAGAGAACATTAAAAAAGCCCTGATGTCTCAAAATTGGTCAGAGCAGGATGTAAATGAAGGTTTTATAACAATTGAAAAATTCACTGCGGCACCTTTTACACCTGCTACAGATTCAAATGAGCAGATGGATATTAAATCTTCAGGTGTAAAGTACAGTATTTGGGAAAAAGGTATTCGTCGTACTAACAATGTTTTTCTAGTTATCTATCTAATACTGGTCTTTGGGTTAGATTTATTCATAATCATATCGAGCCCAAGTCTTGCACCATATTGGCATGTGATGCTGGGAGTTTTTGCTGTGTATGCAGTTTTTTATCTTTACGAAAACTTTTTCTTGAGAAAAAGATTTAGAGATACACGGTCTAATGTTGATTCTTATATTTCTTTTATAATCGTGCTCCGAAATATCATTGTGTTGATGAATTTTATACCCGGTATTCAGCTTTTAGGGCTGTATCTAATTTCTGGATTCTTATATATCTTTAATTTAGGTCGTGTTTTTGCGCTTGGAGGAATTTCAATATATAGTTTATTTCCGTTAAGCGGACCTCTCTTGATAGGAATTTACATGCTTTTGATTATTGTTAGATTTAATCAAACTAAGAAACTCGGTGTTGCCGGTACTATTTAGTTATTGATTTTTTTATTACTGCCATAACAAAGGCCGCAGCTTTTTTGCAGTCATCTGTGTTCTTATCGATCTTAATATTTTTTACATCTTCAAAAATATCCCGAGGATACAGTGGTCTTCCAAATTCAATTGTAATATTTTTCTTTTCAATCGCTCCACTTATCGCTACAGGAATAATCGGGCTGTTTGTCTTGTACGCGAGATAGCCTATTCCACCCTTGGTTTCAATATCTCCACCCGTTGTATTTTTTCTTCCCTCAGGAAAGATACAGATGCTGTGTTCATCTTTTAAAATTTGTACATGATTTTTAAGAGCGAGTTCATAGTTATTTTGCCCCACTAATACTTCATGTGCTCCCCATGCCTTAAAAAAATTTCCCCCGTATATATTCTTTTTCCAGCCAAATCGATTATCTTTGTAATAATTTCTTTCTCTAGAGGTGTAAAACATAGGCATAAAACGCGATAAAAAGGGAAGTGACGCCGGGATGAGTATTGGATCTAGTTCGCTTGTATGGTTGGTCGCAAAAATAATACCTTTTTTGAGATGAATGATATTTTCTAGTCCGTTCACTTTTAGGCCGCAAAAAAGTTTAAGGCTTAATCTTGTCGGTATCCAAATGATTGTTTGCAATATCCACGGCGGGATGGCATAAAATCGCATGTCTTTTTATTTATTAACGTTATAAGGTTCTTTAGCCTCAAAGTATTGATAAAATTAGTTGTGCACAACCCATTATACACAAATATGCATTTATGGTGTATTATAAAGAGACTATAAATGGTCTATTATAGTGAAAAATTAATCAAAATAAAGGTAAGAATTTTATGAATATATCTGTACTTTTTTTCTTTTTGCATAATGTGCTGGCTACGTTTTTTTTGGGTATGAAGTTTAAGAGTCGCGCTGACGGCGTTTTTAAATTCTTTGGTATTGCTTTATTGCTTGATGCCGCCGCTTTTGCGGCATGGACATTTGGAGTAATCAGTCCAGAAAATTTACTAATATCTGTCACTATCGGTGCAGTGCTTTTTCTTGTTTCCTTGGTTTTTTTCTTGCGTGCATCTGTTCAACAAGCGCAGCCGTCTACCCGCTCATTAGTAACTGGTCTTGGTGTTGCGGCTATCTTGGGGATATTTTATATCGGCCATAACGATCCTGCGCTGGCATATATTTCCCCGGAAGGATTTTTCTTCTTTAATTTATCGCCATTGGTACAAATGCTTTATATTTTTGGATTGACGCTTGCGATGCTTCCAGCGATTGATCTGGTGGCTTCTAGATTCAAATCATCTTATGCAGTTCTCGTTCGTTATGGTTTTATTGTGGAAGTAGTTTCTGGCGTTTTGCTTATTACCAGTAAAGATATTCAGGTACTTTATATAGCTGGTTGGATAATAGGTATTATTTATCTTTTACTTTGGACAACACTATTGTTTAGTAAAAAGGCGTGGAGTGTAAATTAAATTAACCTAAAGCGTCAGATTCTATTGCACATAAGATATAGAGTTGGTATAGGTGGACATTCTTATTATGAAGGCGCTTCTAACAGGTATTACCGGAAATATAGGATACGAAGTTGCGCGCGTCTTCTTAAAGGAAGGTCACACTGTGATTCCTGTTATTAGGCCTAAAGAAGCCGAAAATCCTCTTAAAAAACTAAAAAATCTTGATGCCGATTTTGCCAAAATTAACGAGTATGTTTACGCCGACCTTGAGCAAGAAATGCCAAAATATTCATTATCCGGTGTAGACTGCATAATGCACTGCGCAGGAGTTGTTCATTTTAAAAAAGCGGGAAATAGCAATGAGCAGATGATGAAAAATCTTCTGGCTTTTGCAAAAGATTCTTCAATCCCAATTTACTATGTAAGTACGGCATATCTGAGTAAGTCGCAGAATGAACCGCTTTTTAATGAGTACGAAAAAGATAAAAAAAAGGCAGAAGACATGCTTATCGCGTCATATTCTACGCATACAATCTTTCGGCCATCGATTATTACTGGAAACAGTAAAACGGGGAAAATAATTCATTTTTCAGGATATTATCTTTCTGTGCCGGAGTTTGTGAATGCTCTTAAAAAAACAGACAAGATAAGATTTCCGAGCATCCAAAATCCCGTAAATATCATTCCGGTTGATTGGGTCGCGAGATCTATTTATAATGCTGTTAAAGATAAAAAGAAAGGGACATTGTATATAACAAACCCCAATCCTCCTACATTCAATGCATTACTGAAAGAAACTTTAAAATTTTTTTCTCTGGAGAAAAAAATAGAATTAGTTGATCTTACGTTTGAAGGTTATAAAAAATTGGATTTATCTCTGGCTGAAAAAGAGCTCCTTAACTTTTATGTTCCATTTATCCCTTATTTAACAACAAGCTACAATTTCCCCCCTTCTCTTTGCGGTCATAGTCTTAGTCCCGATTATATAGAGAAAATCTTAAAATATGCCGCCAAATTTAATAATGAAAGAATGGAAAAATAGAATTTATTATAGTCAATGCTGGGAAGATCCAAAAATTCTTTTAGAAGCTCTGCAAATCGCGCCGAATGATAGGATTTTATCAATTACTTCGGGAGGCTGTAACACTCTTGCCCTGGCTTTAGAAAGCCCAAAAAGCATCGTAGCTCTGGATATTAACTCGGCCCAAAATCATCTATTAGAGCTTAAAATTTTAGCCATAAAGTCCTTTAATTACGATGACTTTCTAAAATTTGTTGGAGTTTCAAAATGTAATGATAGGGCAGTTTTATTTGAAAAAATAAAGCCGTTATTGCGACCAGAAGTTCAAGAATGGTGGAATACCAGAATGAGCCTAATCCGAATGGGAATTATCCATGTTGGAAGATTTGAAAAATATCTGAATCTATTTAGAAATTGGCTTCTGCCAGTAATTCATTCTCGAGAATCATTAAAAAAGCTGTCACTTGCAAAAAATCTTTCAGAGCAAAATGATTATTATAAAGCCACTTGGGATAACTGGCGTTGGAGGGTCTTATTTAAAATTTTCTTTAGTAAATTTGTGATGAGCAGGCTGGGAAGGAATCCGGTACTTTTCACTTACGCCGGTAAACGCAATATAGGGGACCACTACCTTCAAAAAACTAAATATGCGCTAACGGAAATACCGATTAAAGATAATTTCTTTTTAGAATACATACTTTTTGGCACTTATCGCACGCAAGAACTCATGCCGCCCTACTTAAGGAAAGAGAATTTCGATCTTCTAAAAAAGAAAGTGGATTTAATTAATATCACCACGGAAGACATCAAAGATTATTTGACCAAATCGCCTGACAATTCTTTCTCGAAATTCAATTTATCTAATATATTCGAGGTCCAACCGGCGCAGGCGGCAGATATGATCTTTGCAGAATTGGCTCGAGTAAGCACTAATGGGGGCAGATTGGCATACTGGAACAATCTAGTTCAAAGAAAATTCCCGAATAATTTGACCCATATTCAGGAAGAAACAAAACTGTCAAAAGAATTAGAAGACAGGGACAGAGTATTTTTTTATCAGCAATTTCATGTAAATACTATTCGAAAATAATTATTTATGAATCTTTTAAAACGTTTTGATATTTATCAAAAAGAAAGATTTCCATTGATCATTTTGATATTCACGACGGGGGCTGTTGTTCTGAGTTCTAACTCAGTTACTCTCTCACCTTTAACCGGTTATACTTTCTTGGCTGGACTAACTGCCGGTGTTTTATTTATATTCCATATTCGTGTTGTTGATGAGGTCAGAGATAGCTTACATGATAGAACATATCATACGTCTCGACCAATTCCGAGAGGCACTATATCTATTAAGGAGCTAAAAACTATGGATTTAGTAGGAATATTGGTTTTTCTTACAATAGGATTTACTTTTGGAATACAAACTTTGGCTATAGGAATTATCGCTTTACTTTATACTTTTTTAGCCGGGAAAGAATTCTTTTTAGGAGAGAAAATCCGGTCAAAGTTTTTCATATATAACGGTATCAATTTGATACAAATGATATTGCTGCAATTTTTTGTCTATTCGCTTTTTTCAGCCTATTGGTATTCTAATGTTTTAGTGTGGACACATCTGGTCTTTATATTTTTTAACGTTATATTATTGGAAGTTTTAAGAAAGATTAAGATAGCCCCTGAAGAATCAATAGGCCATGATACTTATTCATGGCACATTGGATTTTCATACTCTCTGATAGTTTTTATTTTTACCGTTTTTATGAGTTATTTCACATTTTTATATTTAATTTTAAATCATAATCCGTCCTTGGTTTCAATTTGTGCGTCCGTCTTTTTTATGATATCGTTAATATTGTCAGCAATAGCACACAACAAGAAGAAAAACAAAAAATCAGAAAATTATCTTTATCTTTGGACATTGATAATGTATGTCGGTTTAAACATTCTAATTTACATTACGATATAATTTATGCACCCAACAGAAATAGAATTATTAAATAGATACGCTGCTTCAGAACTTGCGGGTTCTTTACTTCTTGGAAAGTATGCACGAATGGTAGATGACCCTTTTTTGATTGTACGTCTTACAAATCATTGCTACGATGAAGCTAGGCACTCATGGAAATGGATGAGTTTTATGGAAGAAAATAATATACCAGTCAGGTCAACCCACGGCAGAAATGACTATTTTGGTTATATGTCTGAAACAGAGAGTGTTATTGATTTTCTCGCTGCTGCACATGTATATGAAATGCGCGTGCAGTTTCATCTCACATGCCACGCTCAGGTTTCAAAAATACATCCGGAACTTAAAAAGGTGATGCTGGAAATTATGAGTGATGAAAAATATCATTTAGCTTGGATTAGAGACTATTTTCAAAAATTACAGAAAGAAGGTAATAAGGAAGTTGGTCCGGCGATAGAAAAGGCCGGAGAGTTGGAAAATAGAACTTACAATGCGTATATAAAATTGCTTAAAAAGCAGGATGAGTACGCAAAAGAACTGGCAGAAATTGTTGAGAAAAACTTACCGTCCTATCCCTTTGAGTGGAAGAATTATTTGAAAAAAAATGCCCAAAGGCATAATAGGAAGTAAAGCAGAATATTTGAAAAAGTTAAAGAAGGAAGGATACAAAATTCCTCCCTTTTTTGTATTGGCTGGAAAACTAACTTCTGCTCACGCCATATTAAAAAGAGTTGAAAAGGAACTTCCAGGTATAGATTATTTCGCGGTGCGGTCATCTGCTAAGGCAGAGGATTCAAAAGCAAAGTCATTTGCCGGACATTTTTATTCCGCCATTGCTGTCTCAAAAGAAAACTTATATGAAGAAGCCAGGAATGTAGTCGATGCTTATAAAGGGATGGAAGGAGCGGTTATCATTCAAGAATTTATTCAAAGCGATAAGGCAGGGGTAATCTTTTCAGATGCTGGGAGTGGTCAGATAGTCATCAACTCGAATTTCGGTCTCTGCGAAACTGTGGTAAAAGGAATGGTTTGTGATGAGTATATTTTGGATAATAAAGGTCTGCTTGTTTCAAAACATATTGCCGATAACAAAGAAGCTTATTTTTTAAAGGGAGGAAAAATAGAAATCATTAAGCCCTTATCGGAAGAGTCACTAACAGAAAGTGAAATAAATCAGCTTATCGATATAGCCAAGGATCTTGAAACCTTTTTAAGAAGTCCGCAAGATATTGAATGGTGCTTTTGTAAAGGTGTTTTATATATCCTCCAATCCAGGCCGATCACCAGTAAAATATTTAATAACGAAGTCTTACATTTTGACAGTGCGAATATCGCGGAGAGTTATTCTGGAGTAGTGCTGCCTCTCACGTGCTCGTTTGCGTCATTTATTTATAAGACAGTATATGAAGATTTGCTCGTACATTCGGGCATACCTCGAGATAAGGTAAACAGACATCCGGAAATATTTGGTAACATGCTCGGCTTTTTCTACGGCAGGATGTACTACAACATGAATAATTGGTATAAAATGGCGGCCTTTATACCGGGATATAAAAGGAATAAAAAAAACCTTGAGCTGATGATTACCAGTAACATCAAAGAAGATATTGAACAAGATATCTCTCCGACATTGGGCTTAAAATTTAAGTACCCGTTCTTGGTTATTTTTAAATTACTTTTTTTCCCCTTAACTATTAAACGATTTAAAAAAAGGACCGCCGCAAAAATAAAAGAGGCGTATCATACGTCGATTCGTCGTCATACTTTTGAGCAATGCAGAGAAATATATCTTAATTTAAATCAAGAGCTTTTGAAAAACTGGTACATTACAGTTGAGAATGATTTTATGGTGATGACCTATTTCGGCATTTTAAAAAAGGCATACGGCGATGAAATACTAAGGGATCTTATAGGTTTCAAAAGCGCCAGTAGTAAACAAATTGCAGCCATAATACAACTGGCAGGGAAGATAAAATCTGCACCAAGTTTGTATTCTCAGCTGCAAAGGAAAAATGAGGTAGAATTTTATAAGGAGCTAAAGTTTTGTTCAGACGCAGAGAAAGAACTGGACGCTTATTATGAAAAGTATGGAGGTCGTTTTGCAAATGAACTGAAACTGGAATCCACTGATCTCCAAGAAGACTTCAAGAAATTTGCTCAGATAATAAACCTTTATTCTAGTCCTATTTCGCATTCTGCCGATACATCCTCATATAGTTTGCCGGGAGGTATGTTGAAGAGGAATTTAACGGGCCTTGTTTTAAAGAAATTTAAAAAATATTCTTCTCAAAGAGAGGAATCGAGACTGTTGAGATCAAATAGCTTTGCCGTAGTGAGAAAATTATTTAGCCGGGTGGGGGAAGTTCTTGTTGATAAAGGAATTATTAATAAAAAGGATGACATCTTTTACCTGCAGATTGAGGAAATATTCAGCCATAGTGATTCACCCCAAATGAAGAATTTAAAAGATATTGTAGAAAATAGAAGAAAAGAATACAACTCTTTCAAAGAAATCACACCTCCCAGTCACTTCTCTATAAAGCCTGGCGAAGAAGCTCCGCTATCTCAACCAAGAAAAAAAAGTAATAAAACTATTCAAGGCAGGGCATGCACCTCGGGCTTAATTAGAGGAAGGGTTAAGGTATTTAGAGAGTTTTCAATACCTGATAAAATAGACTTTGACATTGTTGTGGCTCGACATACTGATCCGGGTTGGACGTCCTTAATTGGTCTTTCCAAAGGTCTTATAATCGAATATGGGGGTATTTTATCCCACGCTTCCATTGTATCCAGAGAATTAGGTATACCAACAGTAATAGGTGCCGAAGGAGTGGTAGATATGTTGAAGGACGGGCAACTTGTCGAGCTTAATGGTTCCACGGGCTTAATTACTATTTTATAAATATGATTGTAATTAATTACGAAAACTCTCATTCCGGCGAATATCTTTCTCTTATAGAGATGAAATACAAGGCACAAAAAAACTATGTCTATTTTCTCAATGACCTGAAGTCAACTATTGCCTTTTCTGAAAAATATCAAAACCCTCATTTTATCATCATCAAAGACGGGGAGAATGTTGTCGGTCATTGTGCCTTGATTTTAGATTCCAATTTAAAAAAGGGAGAAGCGTTTTTCGGTTTCTTAGATGTTATTGATGATTTCAATACATTCAAAATTCTTTGGCAGTCTTTAATTAAATTGGCAAAATCAAAAAATATAAGAATCTTAAAAGGTCCTATTAACGCGACTGCTTGGCATCAATATAGGGTTATGAGTTTCAGCGATAATTCTGATTTTTTCAAGTCGGAACTTTTTTGTGAGGCATATTACTATGAATTTTATAAAACTCAGCAACCATCAAAAGAAATTCTTTATCATTCCGGGTTTAGAGAAAATTTTAAGTTTCTTATCTCTCTCACAGAGCCAGCTTATAAAGCTGCAATCGAAAATGGATTGATTATCGATGAAATAAAAAATATCAGTTATGAACAACTGGGGGAAATTCTTGACATATCGAAAGTTGTTTTTAAAGATAATTGGGCTTACACAGATCTCTCCATGGAAAGTTTCGAATCACTATATTCATCTCAAAAACTCAGCACTCATTTGAATAAAATTTATTTCCTTCGAAGCGGAGATAAAATTTTAGGCTATCTCAGCAGCCTTATTGAAAATGATGATACTCTTATCTTAAAAACGATTGCCATTCTTCCTGAATTTCAGGGTAAAGGTCTGGGTAATGCTCTGGTGTATAAGGCTCATCTTGATGCGCAGGAAAAAGGATATAAGAATATTATTTATGCTCTTATTAGAGAAGACAATAATATTAAAAATTTCCCTAAGGAGGAAGCAGTAGTTTTTAGGAAATATTCAACTTTTGAATTTAATATATGATGATTTCTCTAAATTTAACTTATTTTATTCTCGCTTCCTCTTGTTTGATTGTAGGTAATGAGTTTGTAAAAAGAAAATTCTCAATGCCTGTTTATATTACAAGAAAAATAGCGCATTTCGGAGGAGCATTTATTGCCTTTCTCGCTCCCTTGTTTTTAAGTCAGAAGGAAATTATTATTCTTAGCACAATTTTTATTTTAGTTCTATTCTTTACCCGTCGCACCAAACTTTTCTCTTCTATACAGGCGGTAGATCGCAATACCTTCGGAGAAGTCTTTTTGCCAATGGGGATTGCGCTTTGCGCATTGTTTTTCCTGCCTGCAGATGTTAAATCTTTTCAATTCGGTATACTAATAATGGGTATCTCTGATGGATTGGCTGGTTTGATAGGAGAAGGATTTGGCATGCATTACTTTAAATTATTCACGAGTCGGAAAAGCATTGAAGGAACGTGCATCTTTTTTCTAACCAGCTTAATTTTGACTTTTTTATTTGCCTCGGAGATTGATTATAGAATTTTGACTATACCTCTTTTTCTTACTGCGGTCGAGTTCTTTTTGGAATACGGATTAGATAATTTGGTATTACCAATAGTGGGTGCATATTTAATTCATTTTTTCCTATAATCAATAAAAAGCTGATGAAAGAATATTTTCTAAAAAATGAAATTTATTACAGAACTAATGAATTTAACCAGAATAGGTTAACCCTTGTATTTGTCCATGGAGTTTCCGGATCTTCTTCTGCGTGGTTGCCTTATGAAAAGATATTTGAAAATAAATATAATATTTTAACATTTGATATACGCGGACATGGTAAATCAAAAAAATTCCATAATTATGCTGACTACGAAATGAAATATTTTGCAAATGATATTCATAACCTAGTTTCCTATCTCAAGATTTCAAAATTTATTATTATTAGTCATTCGTTCGCGGCGCCAATCGTTTTAGAATATATCAAATTATTCAGACAAACTGTTCTTGGAGTTGTTTTTCTTTCCCCGATGATTAATCTGAAGAAAAATTTTTTAGGGAAAATTATGCCCTACGTCCTTATATTGACTGGAGTATTTAGTTTATTTTCATTTAATCCAAAGAAAGGCGGACATATTGATTACACTAAACATCCGAATACGACTGATTGGAATATCAAAAGAAATCTTGCAGATATGATAAATACGACACTTCGGATTCATTTATTTTGCCTTAGGCAATCATCAAATCTGGCTCAAGAGGGATATTCTTTAGAAAAAATAGATGTGCCTACGCTTATTATGCATGGAGCAAAAGATAGTATGGTGCCGGTAAAAAATTCTGTGCTTATGTCTCAAAAAATACAGAATTCCCAACTTATAATTATTCCAGATATTGATCATATTATTGTGCTGAATCGGGTAAAAGAAGTATCGGAAGCTATTGAGGGTTTTATAAAAAATACAATTATTAACGAGTGAGAATATTTTATAAAATAAATCATTTTCCTTTTTATCTCTATTTTGCTATATTCAATCGATGTTAAAGATTGGTATTGTCGGTCTGCCGAACGTGGGTAAGTCTACGCTTTTTAACGCTCTGACGAAGCAGTCTGTGCCGGCGGAGAATTATCCTTTTTGCACGATCGATCCGTCGGTCGGCATTGTACCAGTACCGGACGAGCGTTTAACTAGGCTCTCCGATATTAGCAAGTCAAAAAAGACAATTCCGGCAGTGGTTGAATTTGTAGATATTGCGGGACTCGTCAAGGGGGCAAACGAGGGCGCCGGTCTAGGTAATAAGTTTCTTTCTTACATTCGAGAAGTTGATGCCATCATTGAAATGGTGAGGATTTTCGAGGATAAACAAATGATTCACGTCCACGACAAAATCGATCCGCTTTTTGATATCGAAGTTATAAATATGGAGCTGGAACTGGCAGGTATCAAAAAACCGACGCTTTATGTTCTTAATACCTCTGAGGCGGCTGAAAATGTGAAAAAAGATTTTATTCCCAAACTCCCCGGGCCATACATCGAAGTTGATCCCATTTTCGGCACAGGATTGGATAATTTAATAAAAGCGAGCTATGACTTATTGAACCTCATTACTTTTTTTACCACTGGCGAGGATGAGTCGCGCGCTTGGACGACGCTTCGCGGAGCGACTGCGCCTTTTGCGGGCAAATCAATCCATACGGATTTTCAGCAAAAGTTCATTCGCGCTGAAGTCATATCATATGATAAGCTCATCGAAACCGGTTCTTTTGCTAATGCCCGGGAAAAGGGATGGGTTCGCACGGAAGGAAAAGAGTACATCGTAAAAGACGGGGATGTGATCGAGTTTAAGATCTGAGAAAAAAGACCGGCAACTTTTTGCGGGTTGCCGGTCGATTGGAGAGAGGGCTAAGTCAAGGATTTGTATCCTTAAAAGCTTTGCTCACTCCTTGATTCCAACCTTTCCGGATAGCGGCCGCAAATCGCTTGCGGTTATTTATCCAAAATGATGGTTTAAAGGGAATCATAAAGATCGCGATCATCACTCTTAGTCTCATATCACTCCTTTCCATTGGCAGTTTGGAGATAATAATACCGACGGACTTAATATTTGTCAATTTCGGAAGATGGTGGTGTCATAGAGTTTACGATTGAAGCATTAATTCCAGGAAAGCGCGAGTGGTAGAAAAAATGCCCACCCAAAAATAATACCTGTCCACTCACCTATAGAATTAGCTCCAAAGAAAAAAGCTAACACTGTTCCAGTCAAAATATATAAAACAACAATGAAAATAATGATCTTTAGAAATAATTTCATGATTCAATTATATCATTAAAAAGATGGTCGCGCGAAAAGTTTAGAATAAAATATAATTATGAACGAAATTAAAATTTTTTGTTCGAAGGACTGGGTGGATTATGAACTCCTAGATACAGGCGAGGGGGAAAAATTGGAGCGTTTTGGTCCTTATACTTTTGTGCGTCCTTATGAAGATGCTGTTTGGAAAAGAACTTTGTCGGCAGATGAATGGAGCAAAGCAGATGGAAAATTCTGGAGTTCAAAGGCTGGAGCAAAAGCTGGTTGGAAAATATCAAGGACTGTCCTTGATATGTGGGAGATGGAATATAAAGGCATAAAGTTCTTTGCGACACCTACACCCTTTCGGCATTTAGGATTTTTCCCGGAACAGGCAGTACACTGGGATTTTATTGAAAAGAAAATTACTGGAAAAAAGATTAGATTCTTAAATTTATTCGGCTATACGGCAGTAGCGAGTCTTTTTGCTTTGCGGGCCGGAGCGGAGGTGACTCATCTCGACGCTTCAAAACAAAGCTTGAACTCCGCAAAAGAAAACGAAAAACTCTCCCGTCTCTCAGGTATGCGGGTTATAGAGGATGACGCCATAAAATTTCTGGAACGCGAAGCGAGAAGGGGGAATAAATATGACGCCATCATCATGGATCCTCCGAAGCACGGCCGGGGACCCAAAGGAGAAGTATGGAAAATAGAAGAAATGTTGCCCAAACTTTTGTCGGCGGTGCGTAAAGTCTTAAGCGACAGGCCACTTTTTATTATCTTAACTTCATACGGTACTGATTCTTCGTCGCTGCCTCTCGGGTACACGCTCGAGAATATGATGAAGGATTTTTCCGGCCGCATAGACTCCGGCGAACTGTGCGTTCTGGAAAAATCCAATAATCGCATTATTCCGCTTGCCAATACTGCGATATGGTCTATAATGAACTAATTGTCTTATTATTATTTTTTATAATTTAATTTAATAAAATGTCCGACTATTTTCCCTTTGCAATCTACCTTTACCTTTTCATTGTATTTATCATATTTATTGGTATAATTGTTGGTATCGTCGCATTTATTAATTATCTCAATAACAAAAACAATATGGATTCGAATCAAATGAAACCTAAAATGAGCGCGAAAGATTTTTTTCTGAATTTGGGAGCGTTTATTTCTTTGTATACTTTGGTTGGAAGCCTTCTCGGCTTGCTGTTTAATATTATTGATACGGCATATCCTAAAATTCAAAACGGCTATAATTATCTTGGAAGTTCGTCCATAAGCTGGCCTGTTTCAACTTTAGTTGTATTTTTCCCAATCTTCGTACTTTTGATGGTCTTTCTGGAGAGGCAATATAGAGTAGAACCGGAAAGTCAAAATAGCCTTGTTCACCGGGGTCTTACCTATATAACTTTGTTTATTTCAGGTTGCGTGATGACAGGAGATTTGGTGACCGTGGTCTATTATTTTATTGACGGCCGGGAATTGACCACCGGTTTTCTGCTGAAAGTTTTAGTTTTGCTCGTTATTTCGACGAGTTTATTTATTTATTTTATTTCCGATTTGAGGAAGAAATTAACGGCGAAGTTGAGAATGTTATGGAGAATTTTTTCAGCCGTCGTTATTATTGTTTCAATCATCTGGGGTTTTGCGGTTCTGGGGAGTCCTCGAACTCAAAGGCTGATAAAGTATGATGAGCAGAAAGTGAGCGATTTGCAAAACATCAATAATCAAATTACAAGTTATTATTCAAACCAAGGCACTCTGCCATATAATCTTGAAGAAATGGGCAATGGAAATTATTACGTTGCTCAAGTTGATTCTCAAAATCAAAAACCGTATGAATATGTCAAAAATTCTGATACAACATACAATCTCTGCGCCGAATTCAACAAAGCATCAGATGATAAAAGTAATACTGCTTATCCGAAGTATCCTTCATATGGCGGAAACATTACCTGGTCGCACCCAGCCGGACATTATTGTTTTAACGAGACCATAAATCCTAATATATATCGTAATTCACCGACACCAATGCCCTACTAATAGATCATGAATTATGAAACTCGTCGCAGGTGTGGTTTTTACGAAACATTGCGCAGGCTGGCGAGCCGAGCATAGCAATTCGCCAGCAGGCGAATATGCGTGTTGAGAAAAAACCTATACCAAGAAAGAGTTTCGTAATTCATACAAAAATAATGTTCAGGCGACCGAACATTCAAAAAACCGCTTTGCATAGAGGCGGTTTTTTGGTTATTATGGTTCTATGAAGGAATATGATCATAAAAAGATTGAAAGCATGTGGCAGAAAAAGTGGGAAAAAACAGGGATTTATTACGCTCAAAATAAATCTAAAAAACCAAAATATTACAGCTTGATTGAATTTCCATATCCCTCGGGTGATGGGCTCCATGTCGGGCATCCGCGGCCGTATATCGGCATGGATGTAATCTCTCGAAAAAGAAGAATGGAGGGCTTTAATGTGTTATATCCCATTGGTTGGGATGCCTTTGGTCTGCCGACAGAAAATTATGCGATTAAGTCTGGTCTGGATCCGAGAGTGGTCACTAAGAAAAATAGCGACACTTTTCGCCGGCAAATAAAATCGCTGGGCATCTCTTTTGACTGGTCGCGCGAAATCAACACCACCGATCCTAAATATTACAAGTGGACGCAGTGGATATTTTTGCGATTCTTAAAAAAAGGCCTGGCGTATAAGGCTAAAATGATGATTAACTGGTGTCCGAAGGATAAAATAGGTCTCGCTAATGAAGAAGTCATTAATGGTCGTTGTGAGCGTTGTGGCACAGCGGTATCAAAGCGGGAAAAAGAACAATGGTTGCTCGCGATTACAAAATACGCCGACAGACTCTACAGGGATTTGGACAATGTCGATTATCTTCCGCAGATAAAACTTTCGCAAAGAAATTGGATAGGCAGGTCCGAGGGAGCGGAAATTGAATTCAAGCTTGTTAGCATATCGGGACAAGCGGATAGCAAACATTCCGTGAAAGTTTTCACAACCAGACCGGACACGATTTTTGGGGTTACGTTTATCGCCGTATCGGCGGAGCTGGCAAAAACTTGGCTAGAGGTCGGTTGGCAGGCAAGTGATGAAATAAAAAAATACATTAATAAAACTTTGGAGGAAAGACTCAAGAGCGGTTTTGACAGAGAAAAAATACAACAAGAAAAAACGGGAATATCCGCGAGTATTAATGCAATAAATCCAGCTAATAAAGAAAAAATACCTGCTTGGATTGTAAATTATGTACTCCCCGATGTAGGCACCGGCGCCATCATGGGAGTGCCGGCGCACGACGAGCGGGATTTTGAATTCGCGAAGAAATTTAAGCTCCCGATTCGATATGTTGTAGAGCCGAAATTTGTTGGTACAAGTAGCGAAGGCACCCCAAGGCCAGATCTTCCTTATGTTAAACGCGAAGCAGTTTGCGCGATCGTTCGGAATCCTAAGGATGATACTTATCTTTGCATCAGTTGGAAAAATTTTCTAATGCATGGATTAGTCACCGGAGGGATGGAATTCGGTGAAGACATTGTAGAAACTGCGCGGCGTGAAGTTTTAGAAGAAACAGGTTACAAGGATTTAAAACTTATAAAAGTTTCTCCCGTTTTAATAAATACATTTTTTTACCACAGGCAAAAGAAAGAGAATCGTCATGCGCATTTCAGATTTGTATTTTTTGAACTTCAGAACGAAGAACAAGATCCGATTTCCGAAGAAGAATCAAATAGGCATGAAATTCTTTGGAAAAAGAAGGGAGAGCTCAAAGATTTTTTTACAGTATTTGAGGGAGATTTTGTGGTAAGACTGCTCAACAGTTCTGATTATGTTTTTACCGGAGAGGGAATTGCAGTAAATTCCGGAAAATTTAACGATCTGGATTCCGAAAATGCAAAAAAGGAAATAATTAAATTTGTCGGCGGGAAAGAAAAAGTAACTTTCAAACTTCGCGATTGGATATTTTCCCGCCAGCGATACTGGGGCGAGCCGATTCCGGTGATAAATTGTCCAAAGTGTGGTCTTGTGCCTGTTCCGGAGTCGGATCTGCCTGTCGCTCTTCCAAAAATTAAAAATTATCATCCGACCGAAAGCGGAGAATCTCCACTCGCAAATGTTTCAAAATGGGTGAATGTAAAATGTCCAAAGTGCAAAGGCAAAGCTAAAAGAGAAACAGATACGATGCCGAACTGGGCCGGTTCCAGCTGGTATTATTTGCGATATACTGATCCTGAAAATTCCAAAGAATTTGCTTCACATAAGAATTTAAAATACTGGACACCCGTGGATTGGTACAACGGGGGTAATGAACATACGACCTTACATCTTTTGTATTCTCGTTTTTGGCATAAATTTCTTTTTGATCTAAAGCTGGTGCCCTCGAGCGAGCCCTATATGAAACGCACTTCGCACGGGCTTATTTTAGCCGAGGGCGGGGAGAAGATGTCAAAATCTAAGGGCAACGTCGTAAATCCGGACGACATCGTGAAAACATATGGCGCCGACACGCTCCGTATTTATGAGATGTTTATGGGACCGTTCGATCAATCCGTCTCTTGGTCCACCGACAGCATTATCGGGGCGAGAAGATTTATTGAAAAAGTTTGGAGGATAGGTGTGAAGGCGACGGAGAAGGATTTAGAATGGTCTGGCCGGGGTGGGGGGCCCCGGGGAACCGAGGACCTGATAAATTCTTCTACGACGCCGAAACTTACAAAACTTCTTCACAAAACAATAAAAAAAGTCTCCGAAGATATAGAAGAAATGCGCTTCAATACTGCTATTTCTTCGATGATGATTCTAGCGACCGAAATGGAAAAAGCCGAAAAGCTAACAGCTGAAAGCTATAAGCTATTCCTGCAAATTCTTTCACCATTTGCGCCACATGTTACAGAGGAATTGTGGGCAACACTCGGTGAAAAACGATCTATCAGTCACTCCACCTGGCCGTCGTGGGACGAAAGATTAATTCGAGATGAAGAAACGAAAATAGTCGTGCAAATAAATGGTAAAGTTAGAGCAGAAATTCTTGTGCCGAGAGACGCGCCAGAAGAAGAAGTGAAAGAAAAAGCTTTGAAACAAGAGACAGTTTTAAGGCACATATCTGGAAAAGAAGTTAAAAAAGTTATCTATGTGCAGAATAAACTTATCAACATAGTACTTTAAATCTTTCCTTCGTTTAAAGCGCTTTTATTGATACAATATAAGGGTTCGGATAAAAAAATGGAACTCAGAAATGCTCTTGCGGCGTCTTCAAAAAGATTTTTACCTTTCCAGTTTTTGGCTATTTTTCTTATGCTAAATTTTTTGTTTTTTTTAAATATTAATTTAACTTTTGCCTCGGAAAGTGTGGGCACGATTCACAACATATTTAAGAATGCTTGGGGAGAAAATATCGGCTGGATAAACTTTGGTTGCGATAATTGTAATGTAAGCGTTACTGATGCAGGTCTTTCAGGGAATGCTTGGAGCTCACAGTACGGTTGGATAAATCTAAACCCGACAACCGCCGGAGTTACAAATAATGGAGAAGGACTGCTCGCTGGGTTCGCGTGGAGCTCCAATCTCGGCTGGATTGATTTTGACGGAGTTACTATAAATAATAATGGAGAATTTCTGGGTTACGCAATGGTAAAAACAGGCGGAAGCCGGATTAATTTCAACTGCATCAACGAGGGTTCCTGCGGTTTGTCAAACTTCAAAGTCAAAACTGACTGGAGGCCGGAAAGCGCTCGAACTGCAAGTGGGGGCGGTGAAAATGTGAGAGGCGGAGGCGGAAGAAAGGGAAGCAGAAACGATGAAATAATTAATATACCGCCGTCTTTTCCACCGATAGAAATACCACCGACCCCGCCGTCCAATATTACGCCTCCATCCCCACTTCCTACTATAAATCCCCCAAATCTGATAGATAATATTTTTAATTTCTTTTTTCCACCTAAAATCCCGGAACCTCCCGTCATAGTTACGGTTCCCCAAATTGCCCCACCCGCATTCGCCGCTGGATGGAATCTTTTGCCGGTCGTGGCAATACGAGAATTCGTTTTCGCGCCTCTGCCCCAAGAGGTCCTTATTCTTGCCTCTAAATTTCCCGAACTCGGTAAAACACTCCAAAGCGTCGGCATAAATAGACTCACAGATCTGAGCAAGCTCTCGGGCGTCAATCTGGGCCTGCCGGGACTCTCCGAATTAACCAATACGCTCCGGGGCGTCGGTGCGGAGAGATTAGGGGAGATAGATAAATTGAAAGGTGTTACTCTTGAAATTCCCGGACTCTCTAATCTGAATGAAAAAATTAGCAACTTGGGTGTTGGCGTCGGTGGCAAGATCGCCCTGATCCAAGGATTGCCACTTGCGAAGTTTTCGCTCGTAGACAAGAAGAATTTACCTGCAGAATTCGTGTTTGCCCGGGTAGCAGCCGAGCTGGTTGATTTGAACGTCGTGATGTCTATCGGCGACCAGGGAGAAGTCATTCAAAAAATATCCTCCCTCCCCGGTAAAACAATGCGACTGGTGGTAAAGCCCATAAGCGCTGCCAAGAGCGTGACAGGGTATTTTGTATTTAAATCAGCCACACCCAGAATTTCTACAGAAACAGAGACTGGCATTCCCCGATCTTCTCTGTCCGCCTCGGCGCTATTTTCCATGAATGACTTAGTGCAAAATGTCCCTAGTCCTGTTCCCGTGGAAAACAAGCTTGTACTTTCTTCGTTTGAATACACAGATCCGGAACATGATGGAATATATACGGCGGATGTTGTCACTCCGGCGACGCCGGGCCAATATGAAGTTATCACCGTGATTGATTATATCGATCCGCAGCTTGGCACTCGTCAAATGAGAATGATAGCCGTCGTTGACCCCGAGGGGTATGTTTTTGAGAAGAATAATGGCAAAGAAACTCGTATCCCATCGGCAATTGTATCTCTCTATTATCTAAACGTTTCTACCAAACAATATGAATTGTGGCCCGCGAAAGAATACAGTCAGGAAAATCCCCAAATCACCGATGTCCGAGGGACCTATGCATTTCTGGTTCCGGAAGGCTCTTATTATTTCTCGGTTGAAGCGCCCGGGTATGACTCATACCAAGGGAAGGCGTTTGTTGTTACAACAGGCGCCGGTATTCACGATAATATAGAGCTAATTTCAGGGAGAGGCTGGTTTGCCAAACTGCTGCCGGACTCGTTTTCTCCCCAAACTATTCTTTTGGTAGTCGTGTTCTTATTATTAGTGTATAATTTATATCGTAATAGGCTGCGAGATAAATTATTTAAGCAATTAGAAAATAAAAGCAAATAAAATGATGATAGAAAATAAAGAACGTATTGCTATAATTATAATTATCGCGGCGTTGGTTACCGGTGACGTATTTTTTGCGTACAATTATTTTTCCGTTAAACAGGAATTGCAAACGATAAAGTCCGGAGAAAGCAAATCCGCGTTAAATGAAAAAATAATTGATTTTACCTCATTGTTTATAAAAGAAGTGTTGCAATCTAACACCGAAGTTAATTTTGAAACGAGGCTAACTCTTGAAAATGCCGTCCGCGAGTTGAAAGACGCGGAGGTAATGACAGAATGGCAGAATTTCACGGGAAGTAAAACAGAACAGGAAGCGCAAAACAGCGTTAAGAAACTTTTGGGAATTTTGATAGCCAAAATACAAAAATAAATCCTAGGTCAGACCTAGGGTTGTGCTATAATGGCTGCACTATGTTGCGAGATAAAAATTTAGTATCGAATGAATATTATCATATCTATAATCGAGGGAACGGAAAAAGTAAAATTTTTCTTCGTGAAGAAGATTATGATCGTTTCCTAAAAATTCTTTATATTTGTAATTCGGAGAAGACATTTAATTTCAGAGATTCTGTTGTAAACATAAAAATAGATGCATTTGATTTTGAAAGAGGTGAGCCGCTTGTATCAGTGCTCGCCTGGGTATTAATGCCAAATCATTTTCACATCGTCCTCATTTCCCCTAGGTCAGACCTAGGGGAGGAATATAATCCGATAACTGAATTTATGCGAAAGCTTTCAACGGCCTATGTTATGTATTTCAATAAAAAATATAAAAGAACCGGTGGTTTGTTCGAAGGGACATTTAAATCAAGGCATGTTGGCAATGAAAATTACTTCCGCTATATTTTTTCTTATGTGCATTTGAATCCTATAAAATTATTTCAATTTGATTGGAAAAAGAAGGGGACTGCTGATGCTAATAAAGCCATAGAATTTTTAAAAAAATATAAATATTCAAGTTTTCAAGATTATTTCGGTCTCGAAAGGAAACAAGGGAAAATAATTAGTAAAAATTCTCTTCCAGAATATTTTTCCTACGATCATGTAAATGATTTGTTCCAGTGGATAAAAGAATCTCCCCTAGGTCAGACCTAGGGGAGTGAGTTATGCACATATTTGCGTTTTTTTGCTGAATGAATGTTATATAATATGATTGATATCTTTAAACAAATTCGCAGATGAAGATTTTAAATAAAATTTTTTCAAATAAAAAAGGGCTTACTCTGTTCACCGCTCTTTTTTTGGCTGGATTTTTCGGTAAAATAGTTTTTGCGACTCCGCCCTCTTCTCCATACGCTCCAGGAGAGACATTGAATCCAATCTGCGGACCGACGGACTTAAACTGCGATGTTGAATTGTCACTTACTGGCGCCAATATGGCGCTCTCCAATCTCGCGTCTGTTGCGATCAACACCGATCTTATTGGTGCAGTAGCAGGCGGAATGGGAATCAGAGGCGGTACAGCTGCTAATGACGATTTAATCCTTGAAGGCACAACCAGCGCCACTCGTGCTACCTCTTACGTTAATTTGCAACCAAATGGCGGGTTTGTTGGCATTGGGACTTCAAGTCCAGCAGCAAAGTTGGATGTGAGCGGTGGAAACATTTATATGGATAATGGGTACGGTATCTTCGTTAGGGATACCGGGGGTGTACAGCAAAACGTGTTGAGCTATACGACCGTGAACAATCTGCAACTCTTTCAAAGAGGAGCAACAGGTGGCTTACAGATTGGTTACACAGACGCAAGTAATACTGGCGCAATCCAGTTTTATACAGGAGCAAATACTGAAGTCGCGCGCATTACAACGAGCGGGTTTGTCGGCATCGGAACTACGAATCCAGCGGCAAAGCTGGATGTGGGTGCTGGAAACATTTCTCTTGATAATGCGCACTCAATCTTATTTAGGGATACCGGCGGATCACAGCAAAACGTATTGAGTTATACAACGGCGAATAATTTACAACTTTTTCAAAGAGGGGCAACGGGTGCCATACAGATTGGTTACACAAACGCAAGCAATGCCGGAGCAATCCAGTTTTACACGGGAGCAAATACGGAAGTCGCGCGCATTACAACAAGTGGTAATGTCGGCTTTGGCGTTACAAATCCCACAGCCGTTCTTCACTTGAAAGCCGGCACAGCTGCCGCCAATACCGCGCCCCTCAAGTTTAATTCGGGAACACTGCTAGCTACTCCGGAGGCGGGAGCAGTGGAGTTCTTGGCAGACGCTTTTTACGGAACGATAACGACTGGCGGAGCTAGGAAACAATTTGCTTTTACTTCTGACATTACAGGAGTCAATAGTGGCACTAATACAGGCGATAACGCACCGAACACCCTATACAGCGGACTGGCGGCTTCCAAACAGGACCTCCTAGTTTCAAACACGAATATTAAAACCATCGGCGGGATTTCGCTCTTAGGCAGTGGGGACATAGCCGTGGGAACTGGGACTGTTACGGCAGTATCCATTGCGACGGCTAACGGATTTAGCGGAAGCTCTAGCGGCGGGGCCACCCCGGCTCTCACCATAATTGCCGGAGCAATTACTCCGACTTCGGTCAATGGAGTTTCTGCCGCGACGATGGCATTTCTGGATGCTACTTCCAGCGTGCAAACGCAGTTAAATAGCAAGCAGGCAACATTGGTTTCAGGGACGAATATCAAAACAATCAATTCAGTTTCCATCCTGGGCAGCGGAGATTTAGTCGTTTCAGGCGCTGATGCTACCAAACTTCCTCTCGCTGGCGGGACGATGGTAGGAGATATCTTGATGACTAGCAACAAGATAATTGGAGGTTCAACGACTACTTCTGATTTATTCTTGCAAACCACTTCAGGCGTGGGCACTACCGGCGCAGACATGCACTTTCTTGTCGGAAACAATGGCGCGACAGAAGCGGTAACGATTTCAAATAATGGGAATGTTGGGATTGGAACGGCAAGTCCTGTCGCAAAGTTGGATGTGGTTGGAGGAAGTTTGGCATCAACGGCAAATGCATTAAGTGTTACGGGAACACTGAGCTCTGCAAATGCTGCGCAAAAAGGAGTAAATATAGATATTACGCCATCAGGCTCCGCTACGCAGGCTCAACAAGCGATGTCTGCAACGTTGGAAGCTGGGTATACAGGTTCAAGTTATACTATGGGCGCCGGCGTAACAAATGTCAGCCTTGGCACGGGCACGGGAGCGCTGACTGGCCCCGGCGGTGCGGCAAATTATGGATTGTATAATCAAACCGCAGGAGCAGGGTCTGGCGACAACGTTGGTGTGGCAGGCATAGCACAAAGTTCAACCGGAAAAAATGTCGGGGTATTTGGCATGGCTAATGTGGGAGGCACGACAAATTATGGGGTTGTCGGTTTAGTAAGTGCCGGTACGAATCGCATCGGTGTCATGGCCACATTAGCTACTACAGCTTCATTAACTGAAAGTGCTGCGTTGATGGCAGACAATGGCGCGTTTGCCTCAAATATATTTACGGCCAAAGATAATGGTACGACGGTATTTAATATTATTGACGGAGGTAATGTCGGCATTGGGACAACGACGCCCGGGTATAAATTAGAGGTTGCTGGTGGAAGCGACACTGCCTCTCTTCGTGTTACAGGAACAAATACGGGTACAAATTGGGCTGGACGTATTGTGGCGGGAGGAGCGACAAGCGTTTTCTTAATGGGTCAGTATAATAATCAAGCATGGCTTGGAGCTCATAACGCGGCACTTAATGCTTGGGCTGATTTTTATATAAATCCCGACGGAGGCGCAAAAGTATTCATAGGAGATTCTGGTGGAGCTCCAGCTACCCCAGTTCCTATTATTACAGCTGATAATACTACAGGCAACGTCGGCATCGGGACGGCGACGCCGGCCGGACTTTTACATGTCTCATCCGATACAGCCGCTACTGGACAGACTTATCTGACTCAAGCTAACGCTTCAAACGACAGTTTTGATTTGAACTTTAGGAAAGCTAGAGGCACAGGAGCTTCACCCACAGTCATCACTACTGCCGACGAACTTGGAGTTATCAACTTCACTGGCTACGGAGGAGCCGCAGGATATATCACTGGAGCAGCTATCAAAGGTATCTCAAGTGGCACTATTGCCGACTCTAGAGTGCCTGGACAACTTTCTTTTTGGACGGGGACAAATGCCGCTCCGAGTGTTTTGACAGAAAGAATGA
>DATHJV010000100.1:0-3733 GCA_035489645.1 Minisyncoccota bacterium
ATCCAAGTCTCCCTTTACTTTAGCCGGAGAGAATTCACTAATATTGCTTTTTTCCAGAGTCTGGAAGGTCTTAGTTTTTTCGTCAAAATAAAGTTCAATTTTCCCGGTCGGGCCATTTCGGTGTTTTTCAATTAAAATTTCCGTTATGTTTGTTCTTTCGGACTTTTCTTTTCCCTTGTCCTCACTATGAATAAACATTACGACGTCCGCGTCCTGTTCGATGGACCCTGAATCACGCAGGTCCGATAGTCTCGGCTTGCCGCCGCGGGATTCCACTGCCCGGGAAAGCTGGGAAAGCGCTAATACCGGTACATCCAGCTCTTTTGCCAGGCTCTTCAATGAGCGGCTGATTTCCGTCACTTGGTTAACCATCGAATCGTAATCTTTTGACGTTGTCATTAGCTGCAAGTAATCAACGACGATCAGGTCGAGCCCCCTTTCGGATTTTAGTCTGCGAGAAAGCGCTTTCATCTGCACGATGGAGTTGCCCGGCCGGTCATCAATGTAAATTTTTGCCTTGGCGAGCTTGTCCAGCGAATCCCGGAGTTTGTCGAACTCTCCTCGCTCGTCCGAAAGGCGTCCGGTACGCAAGTTCCAGGCATGCACCCGACTCTCAGCGGAGAGCATTCTATCCACCAGTTGCTGAGTAGACATTTCCAGAGAAAATATTACCACCGATTTATCGTGCAACATGGATGTCTTCCTCGCGATATCGAGTGCCAGCGTGGTTTTACCCATGCTTGGTCTGGCCGCGATAATTACCAAGTCCTGTTTTTGTAATCCGGAAAGCATATTGTCCAAATCTTTATATCCGGTCGGCAGTCCGCGCAACGCACCTTTATTTTCATGTAATCTGGCAATGCGTTCGTAGGCTTCCGGCAGAGCATCTTTCAAGTTAGTAAATTGTTGATTCTTCGGAGATGAAACCACGCTGAAAATTTTCTTTTCCGCCATATCCAGTATGTCATCCATATGATCATCGCCCTCGGAAAATGCGAGTTCTGACACATAATCCGCCGCCTCAATGAGATTTCGCAAGACGTATTTTTTCTGCACGATATCGGCATAATGCTTGACATTTACAGAAGAGGGGACGACGTTGACGATCTCTGCCAGATAAACATTACCTCCGATGCTATCAAGCAATTTTTGCTCAGCCAATTTTGTCGAGAGCGAAAGCACGTCTATAGGTTCATTTTTATTTGAGAGATCCAGCATTGCCTGGAAAATCATTTTGTGTTTTTCAACATAAAAAGAATTTGGAGATACTTTGTCTTCTACTTCGTGCATTGCATTTTTGCGAAGCATGATTGAGCCCAATACCGCTTTTTCTGATTCAATGCTCGAAGGAGGAACCCGTAAATTATCTCGTCTCCCGTTTTTTTCTGCCTTTGCCATAAACTCATTCTAGCACACTGAATGAATTGTCAAAACATGAAAGTGCGTAAAACTGTTATTAATATGTGTAAAAACTAAAACATAAACTTTTTTCGGTACGGATTTTTCAAAAGAGCCCAGCCTTAAAAAATATTGAAGTTCAGGGCTCGTCAGCCTCGACCCCTTCAAAAGTTATGTTTTAGTTTTTTGACTTTTATGCTAAAATTCAAAAATGACTAAAAAAGTGTCATTATCGGGTATTCAGCCCTCCGGCAAACCCCATATTGCAAATTATTTTGCGATGATGAAGCAATTAGTGGATCAGCAGGAAGAATATGATGTCTATGCTCTCATCGTTGATTATCATGCAATGAAATCTATTAGAAGTCCAAAAATAATGAAAGAAAATATAACCGATGTTGTACTTGACTATTTGGCTGTCGGACTTAACCCGGAAAAAGTAATTTTTTTTAAACAAAGTGATGTTTCTGAACATACAGAACTTTGCTGGATTTTTGACACAATTACCACAATGCCGTACTTGATGAGGGCGCACGCTTTCAAAGATGCGCAGGCTCGCAATCAAGAAATTGATGTAGGTACTTTTAATTATCCTATGTTGATGGCGGCGGATATTTTGCTCTATAGTCCGGATGTGATTCCAGTCGGTCAAGACCAAAAACAGCATATTGAGATTGCACGGGATACAGCCGAGAAATTTAATCATACTTTCGGCGAGACTTTTAAACTTCCGGAGGCAATGATTCTGAAGGAATTTGCAGTGATTCCGGGTACCGACGGCCGTAAAATGTCTAAAAGCTATGGCAACACCATTCCGCTTTTTGCCGAATATGCAGAAATAAAAAAAGCGGTGATGAGCATCGTCACAGATTCGGGAGAGGGTATACCGAAAAATGTCTATGCTATACACAATCTGCTTCGTCCGGCATCGGAACTTTTACCTATTTATAAAAGTAAAACAGGCAAATACAAAGAATTAAAAGAGCTTCTCATAGAAGACTTAGAGAAATTTATAGCGCCACTGCGGGAAAAGCGCAAAGAATTTGCGAAAGACATTCCGAGTGCGCTCGCTATCCTAAAAGCGGGCGGCGAAAAAGCCAAGAAAGTTGCCTCAAAAAAGATGGAAGAGGTTCGGGAGAAAGTCGGCGTGAATGTTTACTAAAATATAGTGATATGAAACATATAAGCAAAAAAATACCGGAATACAAACAAGAATTAATAGGAATTTTTTCCAATGTCGCAGGAGACAAAGAATTAATGGCTCTTTTTTTGAAAGACATACTTACTCCAAATGAATTTGAAACTCTTTCGTTGAGGTGGCAGATAGTTAAAAAATTAAAAAAGGGAGAAACGCATAGGTCAGTGGTGGGGGATTTGGGTCTGGGAATGAGCACGGTGACCCGCGGATCTCGCATGCTTCGTAATAAAAATGGGGGCTTCAATCTACTTTTTAAGAAGTTAGCCAAATAGGGCCGGCTAGAGTTATCCACAGATTTGCATGATAGCTATTGCAATCTATAACACTCTATGCTACCATGCACTAGTGCATAGGCATATAGGAATAAGCATGCTTATGCAGAAATTTTATGAAAACTGTCGGAATAATTGGTGGTCTAGGACCTGAAACAACCTCTGAATTCTATTTGGAGCTTATTTTCTCATGCCGAAAAATCAATCATCATAGTTACCCGTCTATTTTTATCAATAGCATTCCTTTACCATTTGATATTGAGAAAAATGCGATTGCCGAAGGGATAGGAGAGGAAAAATGTCTGCCGTATCTGATAAATGCCGCGAAAAGTCTGGAAAAAGCCGGTGCCGATTTTTTAGTATTGCCCTGCAACTCTCTGCATGTATTTATTGGCGACATTCGAAGTGCAGTCAAGATTCCTGTTTTGAGTATCCTAGAAGAAACCGCAATGTTTCTGGAGAAGGAGATGATAAATAAAGTCGGAGTTATAGCAACCCCAATCACAATCAAAAATAAATTATGTGAAAAATTTTTAAAACACAATAAGATCAAACAAATCACGCCTGATAATCTAGAACAAGTAAAAATTGGTAAATTGATCCACAGTCTTGTTTCAAATAGATATGTCAATAAAGATAGGGAAATTCTGATAAAAATAATCAATGATTTTGCCAAAGACAAAGTTGAACATGTAATTCTGGCCTGCACTGATTTACAACTATTAATGCCTCAACATACTGATGTCAAAATCTATGACACGATGAAAATTTTAGTAGATGCAACTGTAAAAAATATTGCAAAATAATATTTATGAAAAAATTAGAAATAAAAAAATTAGGGAATTCTTGGTGGGGCGCAAAAGTA
>DATHJV010000101.1:0-16322 GCA_035489645.1 Minisyncoccota bacterium
TATCACCGCAACGACTGCAACAGGAAATGGAACGATCACAGCAACTGGCGGCGCCAATGCAACCACCAGAGGTGTAGTCTATGGCACTACCACAAGTTATGGATCAACCACAACTGAGTCGGGCTCATTCGCAACCGTCGCTTTCACCGCTTCCATCACTTCTCTCACCTGCAACACTCTCTACCACTACGCTAGCTATGCCATCAACACCGGCGGGACTTCGTATGGAAGCGACCAGACGTTTACGACGGGCTCCTGCGTGGTCATTCCAACTGTAACAACGTCAGCTGCTTCATCGGTCGCGGCCACGACCATGACCTTGAATGCCGGCATCTCCTCGAACGGCGGAGGCTCAATCACACAAAGCGGCTTTGATTACAGCACATCCTCAGATCTTTCAACCGGAGTCACTACCACGACTCTTGGTGCGCAAGCAGGATCGACTTTCAGCGGAGGAGTGACCGGCCTCACTTCCGGTACCCTCTACTATTTCAGAGCCTATGCCGTGAATAGTGCCGGCACCGGCTACGGGGCGATTGTTTCAACGACCACAGCATTTGATGCCGATGTCTTGGATTGGATTGCACGCGTCCAAGGGCAGGGGAGCGACGTTACAGTCGCAGGCACCAAAGTCGCGGTCAATAATTTCGTCGCCGGACTCAAAGCCGACGGAGTGTGGAGCAAAATAGTTAGGATGAATATTTATGCCGGCGATGGTCTAAATGCATTAAAAGCGCCACTGAAAAACGGTGGACCTTCTGCAACGGATGTTTTAAATAATTTTGTTTCAGGTGATTATAATCAATCTACAGGATTAACAGGTACCTTATCAGGTAGCAAATATCTTAACCCCGGAATATCCTATGACTCCCCCCTCATGGGCGACAGTGATATACACATATCACTGTATGTTCGGACTGCGCCTGATTCGGGAATAACGATGCAAGGTTATGGACCGCCAGCCGCTGGATTGTATGTCTCGACCAGTGGGACTACTGCGTTTTGGACGAACAGCAACGTTTCGGGCATTTCGTTTGCAGATACAAATGGAATTGGTTTTTACATCGGGAGTCGAAGTTCCTCGACGTCATCGGTCCTCTACAAAAATGGTGTTTCTCAAGCCAGTACCACAAGTGCTGGTGGCTCGAGGCCGGGCTTTCCAATGTATCTTTACTGCCAATACTATACTGGCTTTGGAGGTCCGAACGCCACAACTGGACGCACTATGGAGATGTATTCATTCGGAACTGGCTTGACCGCGACCGATGCAGTCAATTTCACGAACCGCTATGCCACTCTACGGACGGCACTAGGCAGGTGAGTATATGAATGCCAATAGGTCCAACACTTATCAACATATTTACCTCGTAAAGTTTCTGAAAAGAGTGTGACTTTGGTATATAATCTTAGTATGTCAATAGAGAGTCTAGATATAAAAATTATAAAATTTTTTAGGCGAATTTCAGAACCGGTTGCGCGTTATGGTCTATTTGTAATTTTCTTTTGGTTTGGCCTGCTAAAAGTTATCGGGCTGTCTCCGGCGAGCGGACTGGTAGAGGGTCTTTTTGAACAGACCATTCCCTGGATGCAATTTTCCACCTTTATGATTCTTTTTGGCTTGTTTGAATGTTTAATCGGTATACTTTTTCTCATTCGCGGTTTTGAACGCCTCGTCATACCGCTTTTGTTTTTGCATATGATTACAACATTTATGCCGTTATTTATTCTGCCAGCAGTCACTTGGAGCGGTCCTCTAGTGCCTACTCTGGAAGGACAATATATTATTAAAAATCTCGTGGTCATCGCGGCCGCCATCGGCATCGCCGCGCGGTTGCATCCTATGCATAAACCAAAATAAAATGTATCAATGATATTCTCGGCAATACTCACAATAATCGGCCTATCACTATTTGAGGCGGTTTCGTCGGTAGATAATGCAATCATCAATGCCGAAGTACTCTCGGGTATGGGGGTTTCCGCTCGGCGCTGGTTTTTGACTTGGGGCGTATTTATCGCGGTTGTTCTTGTTCGCGGGCTTTTGCCATTTATCATAATTTGGGCTTTCAATACAAGACTAAGTCCTCTGCAGGTTTTTTCCGCGGCTTGGTCGCATAACCCTTTAGTATTGTCTTCAATAGAAAAATCTGCTCCAATTCTGCTCGTCGGGGGCGGAGTGTTTCTTTTGTTTTTGTTTCTGCACTGGCTTTTTCTGGAGGGTAAAAATTTAGGCCTGCCTCATGCGGAGCAATTTTTCCTGCGAAGGGGAATTTGGTTTTACGCGGTGGTTTCCATTCTGCTCTCGATCATCGTGTGGTTTGCGCTCAAAGAGAGTAATCTAATGGGCTTCGGTGCAGTAGTCGGCTCAAGCCTATTTTTCATCACCCACGGATTCAAGCAAAATGCCGAAGAGCAGGAAAAAAAATTGGTCGGCGGCGCGCATTCCGATTTGAGCAAACTTTTCTTTTTAGAAATTATTGATACTACTTTTTCCATCGACGGCGTGCTCGGCGCCTTCGCTTTTACCCTCTCCGTGCCGCTTATTTTGATCGGTAACGGACTGGGCGCAATTTTAGTGCGCCAACTTACCGTCAGTAACATTGAAAGAATAAAAAGATATGTCTATTTGAAAAATGGCGCGATGTATTCCATTTTCGTTTTGGGAATAATCATGATATTGCACAGTTTCGGCTTTAATATTCCGGAATATGCTTCTCCGCTTGCCACTCTCATTATAATCGGCTTTTTCTTCTTAAAATCCAAAATAGCTTTGAATAATAAAAGGGTTGTACAATAGAAAGATGCCTTCGGTGATAACGTCCGCATACAATAGCGAATATAAGAAGCTCAATCCTGCCCAAAAGCATGCGGTAGACTCCATTGATGGGCCGGTCATGGTGGTCGCAGGTCCGGGTACGGGCAAGACGCAGATATTGGCCCTGCGCATAGGCAATATTCTTTTAAAAACTGACACTAAAGCGGACAGTATTTTGTGCCTTACCTTTACTAATTCTGCCGTCGAGGCAATGCGAGAGAGACTTCGCAAATACATCGGTAGAGAGGCCTCAAAAGTGAAAGTGTCCACTTTTCATCGTTTTGGCTTAGATATGTTAGAGAAGTATTATCCGGTGCTGGGTCTTCGAGGAGAGCCGGAATTGATGGATGAAAAAGATACGATAGCGCTCTGTGATGAAATCTTGAACAACAATGATTGGGAGTACATCCGTCCCCGCGCGGATATCACTAGATATTTCCAGGATCTGAAAAGTCTTATCTCGCTCTTGAAAAGAGAGCGAATAACTTCGGAAGATTTCGAAAATGAGATAAAAAAAGAAATAAAAAGCAAGGAAAATAATCCGGAAAATATTTCCACTCGCGGAGAAGCTAAGGGTGAACTCAAGAAGGATGTGCAAAAACAGATTGAAGGGCTCGCACGATCTTTTGAAGCGGTGAAATTTTATAATCTTTATGAAAGAGAGAAGTCTGAACGAAATTTGTTTGACTACGATGACATTTTAGAAGCCTTAGTTAAAATTGTCGAAGAATCAGATGAAGCCAGAGTTTATATTAAAGAAAATTTCCAGTATGTTCTAATCGACGAACACCAAGACTCGAGCGGCGTGCAAAATCAATTTCTGGAGAAGGTCTGGGGTGGCGAAGAAAAACCGGATATCTTTGTGGTGGGGGACGATCGTCAGCTTATTTATGGTTTTGGTGGCGCATCATTGGAATATTTTGAAAACTTTAAAAACACATTTGGTAGAGCAAAATTGATTAATCTCACGGAAAATTACCGGTCAACGCAAAAGATTTTGGATACTGCTCACGAGATGCTCAAGAGCGTCATGACGAAAGAAAAGTTAAAAAGCAATCACGGAGAAAATCACGCTCTTTCTCTGGTAGAAGCTGATTATCCAAGAGACGAAATTATTTTTGCCGGTTTAGAAATTAAGAAGAAAATAGAGCAGGGATTTGATAGCAACGATATGGCCATTTTAGTGCCAAAGAATCGCCAAGTCCGCAGTACTATTCTCATCTTGAGGGATATGGGTGTGCCGGTCTCGGGCGGAGAGCATATGGATTTATTTGACGCGCAGGAAGCTGTTTCATTGATCCGCGTCTTGAAAATATTAGCCTTCCCGGGTGATGGAGCAGCTCTGGCAGAATCTTTTTTTGACAAATTATCCGGCATCTCTCCTTTAAAAGCCCATCGCTTTATCAAAGGCAATAAAATTAGAGATTTTTCTCTTCTAAATGTGGTTGAAGAAAAAAATAATTTATTCGGGGGCATTAATGAAATCAATCTCTGGATTCATAAGCTGAAGTCCTGGCTTGAATTTTCTACGGAATCCCTGTACTCTTTTCTGCGAAAAGTGGGAAGCGAGTTCTTGCTCGATACGGCGAAGAATCACGAGGAGCTATCGGTCAGGATTGAAGTATTGCGGACCTTATTGCATCTGGTTTTAAGGCAAACAGAGAAAAATCCCAAATTAAACTTGCAAGATTTTCTCTCATTTATTAACAGAATAGAAAGTTACGGAGAAAATATTCCGCTCGCTGTATTCGGAAAAAATGAGGGGGTGAAAGTATTAACCCTACACGCCTCCAAAGGTCTCGAATATGACTTTGTATGGATAGCCCACATGGACGAGAAATCTTTTGCTAGCTCAAAGGCGGGCGGTTTTTCACTACCGGAGAATATCAAAGAAAAGATTGAAACTCGCGATGAGAAAGTTTTGAAAAGGCAGCTGTATGTGGCCATCACCCGCGCGAAGCGATTCTGCACAATTTCCTACGCGTTAAAATCCTATAGCGGAGGAGACCTTGAATTGGCCCATATCGTCGCTGACTTGTCAGATAATTTTGAAAAACAACTAGCTGATGAGACGGAAAAAATAATACTAAAAAATAACCCGAAAGCTTATGTGGCGGGTTCTCCAAAAGCGGATAAAGAAATAACTACTAATTTGTCGGACCTAGTAAAATTGGTTGCCCGGGATTATTCCGAGCGGAGGGTATCGGTTTCACTCTTAAATAATTTTTTTGAGTGCCCCTGGAAGTGGTATTTCAGAAACTTACTTAAATTGCCGGAGGCGATGACGGAGAGTCTCCAATTAGGAAATGCGGTGCATTTAGCAATTGAAAAAATTCTAAAATTAAAAATAATTCCAACCCAAAAATATTTGGAGAAAATTACTAATGGCGACAAAGAAGTTTTGAAAATTGTTTCAAGATGGGTAAAAAACAGATTGGGAGATATCGCGACAAAAAGAGAGAATGAGCAAAGTGTTTCCGTCAATGATGAACATTTTCCTCATCTAACAATCTACGGGAAAATAGACCTGATCGAGCATCTGGATTCCAAAGGTGTTCGGGTGACGGATTTCAAAACCGGCAGCGTGAAAAAAAAATCTGAAATTGAAAAAAGGGATTCCGAGGGAAGGATGAGCTCCTATTTGCGCCAACTGGCTATGTATTCATATTTGATAAAGAAAAGTCCAAAATGGAAAGTTGCTGTGCGTGAGGGCAGACTTGAATTCTTAGAGGCAAAAAAAGAAAAAGAGGTTTTTTACGACCGGACAATAACAGCCGAGGAAATTGATTTTTTATTGAAAGATATTAACGACTATGACAATTTCATTAAAGAAGGCGTTTGGGTAACGAGACCCTGCAACTATAATTCCCATGGCAAAAAAGCGGTCTGCGAATATTGCGCCATGGCAGAGATTTATACTGGTCCGTTGTCTAACCAGCCCAAGTAATATCCAAATAAAGCGAAAATTATAATCAGGATAATTAAAATCGAGTAGGTTCTTTTCACTTTTATATTGTAGCACAGTTTGAATTCTGCCTTGTGATTTTATCTTTTTGCCGCTAATATATCCAATATGACCGAAAAATCTTATGAACAATACGAAATCATTCTTTTCTATAAATACGTGCGTATCATAGACGCAGAGCAAGTTAAAATCTGGCACGATGATATCTGCGCGCGTCTCTCACTCACGGGTCGATGTATTATAGCGACTGAAGGCATAAATGCCACCTTTGAAGGTACGAAAGAGAATGTAAAAGAATATGTTCAAGAATTAGAGAAAGATGAAAGATTCAGGAACATTCATTATAAATATAGCATTGGCACAGGCAAAGCGTTTCCTAGACTAACTGTCAAAGTTCGCAAAGAAATAGTGTCACTAAACTTGAGCGTTTGCGACATAGATCCAAATGCGATTACAGGAATACATTTGAAGCCCGAAGAATTACACGAATGGCTACACCCTAAAGGGTCGCCCGATCTTTTTTTAAATGATTTAGGGATAAAAACTGGCCGAGAATTTTATATTGTCGATATGAGAAATGCCTATGAGCATAAAGTCGGACATTTTGAAAATTCCATAATGCCTCCGATTGAAAATTTCAGAGACCTACCAAAAGTAGTAGAACAAATTGCGCATTTGAAAAACAAAACAATACTAACTGTCTGCACCGGAGGAGTGCGTTGCGAAAAAGCCTCGGGTTTTTTGATTATGCAGGGTTTTACAGATGTGTATCAATTAGACGGAGGAATTGTGAGTTATATGGAGAAATATCCCAATGAAGATTTTCAAGGGAAGCTGTATGTTTTTGACAAAAGAATTACAATGGGTTATTACACGGATGACCCTAAGCATAAAATTGTAGGCAAATGCGATAATTGCAAAGAGTCATCAGAGAATTATATAAATTGCGCAAATCCAGTCTGCCACAGACACTTTATTATTTGTTCCGAGTGTATCTCTCGCGGAGGAGGGATGGCCTTTTGTCCGCTCGGGTGCGTTCTCTCCCGTCATGGGCGCAAGATTAGCGGAGTAGAGATGGATTTAGCATAGTTCTATATTATGAGTTTAAGAGTTTATATATGTCAGAAGAAATAATAAATAATTGCAAAATAGAACATAATGGTGATGTTAATATAGGTTTAGATTATTTAAAGAATCATTGGGATGACAGATATGTATTAGATGTATTTGAAAATGCGAAAACATCGGAGAATCACTTTGGAGATTTCAAAATTAATGGTATAAATGGTACATATTTATTAAAATATATCGGCGAGCACCATTATTCTCTTACTTGGAGAAATTATTAATCATTTGATGAAAGAAGTCCAAAAAAAAGATAGGCAGAAAGGCACAGAACACCCTATTTCCTTATTGGCCGATCAAGTATATCAAGCTTTTTCTGGTATGGGTTTTGAGATTGGCACTGGGCCAGAACTCGAAAGTGACTGGTATAATTTTTATGTTTTAAATTTCCCTAAAGATCATCCGGCGTTAGATATGCAGGACACTTTTTGGATAAAAAACGCAAAAGGAAATACAAGCGAAAAAGTCTTGCGTACTCACACTACGACGGTCACTGCCCGCGAACTTGAAAAGGCAAGTAAAGAGGGCAGGTTACCTGCAGCTTTTATTTCCATCGGGAAAGTTTTCCGAAATGAAGCGACAGATATAACTCACGAAATGCAGTTTTTTCAAATAGATGGAGCAATGGTGGGAGAAGATATTTCTCTAGCCGACTTGAAAGGCGTGCTGACTAATTTTTATAAAAAAATGCTGGGAGAAAATACCGAGATCGAATTTCGTCCGAGTTTTTTTCCTTTTACCGAGCCGTCCATTGAAGTGTATGCAAAGTTCAACGGTAAATGGCTTGAAATGATGGGTTCCGGAATGTTGCATCCTAACGTACTACGAAATTGTGGGTTAGATCCCGCCAAAGTGCAAGGTTTTGCATTTGGAGGAGGTCTGGACCGCATCGCCATGATCAAATGGGGGATTCCGGATGTGCGTTTATTTTATCAAGGCGATCTTCGGCTCAATCAGTTTTAATAAATGAAAATCTCTTACAATTGGCTTAAATGGTATGTGCCGGAAGCGCCGACCGCAGAAAAACTGGTGGATGTTTTCAGTTATCATCTTTGTGAAGTGGAGTCTATGGAAAAAAGACACGACGGCGATTCTATTTTGGATTTAAAAGTTTTGCCAAACCGGGCCCATGATTTGCTTTCGCATCAAGGCGTTGCTCGCGAACTGGCCTCGTTTCTCAATATAAAATATGCTGATCCGGTGTCGAAATATAAAATACCAGAGTCCAGACCGACGAAATTGAAAGTTGAAATCAATACGGATAAATGTCGCCGAGATTCTGCCAGGATTGTTCGAAATATCAAAGTTGGTCCATCTCCGGATTGGGTGGTAAAACATCTGGAATCCATTGGACAGCGATCTATTAACAATATTGTGGATGCGACGAATATTGTGATGTTTGATTGTGGTCAGCCGAATCATGTTTTTGATATGGATAAAGTTAAAGGGCTAAAGCTTGATATAAATGTCTCAAGCGGTGAAGAAATTTCTTTTCTGGGCGGAGCTCAAAAAGAATTGCAAAAGGGCATGGTTGCTATTTACGATGCAAAAAGGAATCCGATCGGTACTGGCGTCAAAGGTGGCACTTTGGCTGAACTCGATAATGGCACAAGAAATATAATTCTTCAGATTGATAATTTTGATCCGGTTTCTGTTAGAAAAATGGGTCAGGCTCTTAATATTTTTACCGAAGGAAGAAAACGTTTTGAAAATGATTTATCTCCTGAATTAATACCATATGCCATGAGAGAGCTTTCCGCCACAATTTTAGAAATGTGTCCAGAGGCTGTTTTTGAAGATATTGTGGATGTTTATCCCAAGAAGCAGGAAGTCAGAAAACTTTCTTTCTCAGCTAAAAGGATTTCCGAGATTCTAGGTCTTCAGGTTTCCGATAAGGAGGTAAAAGATATTTTGCAGCAATATGTGTACGAATACAAATATAAAAAAGGAGTGTTTGAGATAACCATTCCGCCAATGCGCCTTGATCTAGTTATCGAAGAAGATATGGCGGAAGAAATCGGCAGAATTCTAGGGTACGACAAGATTAAGGGCAATATTCCAAAAATAAATTTCAAACCCAAAGTGAATGAAACCTACACAAAAATTTCTTGGGCGCGAAATAAGTTGCTTGCCGAAGGGTATAGCGAAGTCATGACTTATACTTTCTGCAATAAGGGGGAAGTGGAAGTGCAAAACAGCGCGTCCGATAAAAAGTTTTTACGAACAAATCTAGCCGATGGATTAAAAGACAGTATAAAACTCAATCATTCAAATGCTCCGATTTTAGGAATTGATAAGATTAAAGTATTTGAGATAGGAACCGTGTTTAAAAAAGATAAAGAGCAAATGAATGTTTGTTATGGTGATAAAAAGAATATCACTGAAATTTCTTTGGATGATTTTTATAAAACTATATCCTCGAATTATAAGCTAGAACCTAGAAGCTATAGCCTAGAAGCCAAATTTAAAATGTGGTCTCAGTTTCCTTTCATCGCGCGGGATATAGCTGTCTGGGTGCCGGAAAAAGTGAAAAGTTCTGAAGTTGAGAAAACAATAAAAGAAAATATGGGCGATATGGTAATAAAGGGCCCGGAACTTTTTGACGAATTCAAAAAAGGTAACCAAACTTCCTACGCTTTTAGGCTCGTTTTTCAATCTTACGACCGGACTCTAACCGATGCCGAGGTTAACGAAATTATGAATAAAATAAGCCATAAAATAAAGGAAAATAACGGTTGGCAGGTGAGATGACAAAGGGTATTTAACCATAACTATTCATTAGCAAAATTCACTACGGGGTGCTATAATAAAGGGGACAGAAATAGCTTATTTCTGCCTTATTTTTTTTAATCAAAATGGCGAAAGAAAAGGCAAAAGAAGACACAGCCAAAAAAGGGAATGGGCATCACTATGACGCTTCCGACATCTCGGTTTTAGAAGGTCTTGAGCCCGTACGGCGACGTCCCGGGATGTATATTGGCACCACGGGGCCCGAAGGGCTCCATCATTTAATCTGGGAGATTTTTGATAATTCCCGCGATGAAGCGATGGGAGGATTTAGCAATGATATTGAAGTGGCGCTGCTTCCGGACAATCGGGTGCGGATAGCGGACAACGGACGGGGTATACCGGTAGATATTCATAAAAAAACCAAAGTCTCGGCTCTGGAGACGGTGATGACTACTTTACATGCCGGGGGAAAATTCGGCGGGGAAGATAGCGGATATAAAGTTTCCGGAGGCCTGCACGGTGTGGGAGCCAGCGTAGTAAACGCACTTTCAATTTATTGCAAAGCGGAGGTATATCGGGATGGCGGTAAATATATGCAGGAGTATTCAAAAGGCAAGAAAAAATCATCAGTTAAAAAAGTTGGTAGTTCAAAACTCCACGGCACTGTTATCACTTTTGAGCCGGATAAAGAAATTTTCAAAGATATTAAATTTGACTGGAATATAATAATCAACCACATTCGCCAGCAGGCTTATCTGGTAAAAGGGTTGAAGATTTTAATAATAGATGCCCGTGATGTTAAGGAGCGAATCGATGATTCTGACAACTTTTATTTCCGAGAATTAGGGCTAGAATTGCCTTCCGTTTCTTTTTATTTTGAAGGCGGATTGATTTCTCTCATAAAATACTATAATCGATTTCAAAAGCCTATTCAAAATAATATTTTTTATGTTGAAAAAGAATTGGACGGCGTTGGTGTAGAAATCGCCCTTCAATACGTGGATGATATCGTGGACCAGATTATTCCCTTTGCCAATAACACTCATACTCCTGAAGGCGGTACGCATGTGACCGGTTTTAAAACCGCTCTCACCAGGACTTTAAATTCTTACTCCAAAAAGCGGGAAATGATGAAAGAATCCGAAGGAGGATTTACCGGCGAAGATGTTTTGGAGGGTTTGACGGCCGTTATCTCGGTGAAACTTCGGGAGATTCAGTTTGAAGGTCAAACAAAGGCGAAACTTGGTAGCCAGGAGGCCCAAGGAGCGGTGGCGACAGTTTTTGGCGAGGCGTTTAATAATTTTCTGGAAGAAAATCCAGATGAAGCCAAGGCAATAATTAACAAATCGATTCTCGCTCTTAAGGCACGCAAAGCCGCGAAAGCCGCCAAGGATTCAATTCTACGAAAAGGCGCTCTGGAAGGCATGACTCTTCCCGGCAAACTCGCGGATTGTCAGAGCAAAGATGCTTCAGAGTCGGAGCTATTCATTGTGGAGGGGGATTCAGCCGGCGGTAGTGCTAAACAAGGCAGAGACCGCCGCACGCAAGCGATACTGCCTCTTCGCGGAAAAATCTTAAATGTGGAGCGGGCGCGAATCGATAAAATGCTGGCTTCCAAAGAAGTGAAGTCTCTTGTTATTGCGATGGGCACTTCTATTGGCGATACTTTTGATCTCTCCAGGGTGCGTTATCATAAAATAATCATTGCGACCGATGCGGATGTGGACGGTTCACATATCCGCACTTTGCTCCTGACGCTCTTTTACCGATATTTTAGGGCAGTCATCGATGCCGGATATGTTTACATTGCCCAACCGCCGCTTTATAAAATAAAAAAAGGCAAAGAAATTTCTTATGCTTATACAGATGAAGAAAGATTAAAAATTGTCGGTAAAGGCGCGGATGTAAGCGAAATACAGGAAGTAGAAGCTGTCGAAGACGGGGCGACCGTGGAAGAATCAGAAGAAAAAACAGAAGAGGGTAAGAAAAAGGCAAATAAAATTCATATTCAGCGCTTCAAGGGTCTAGGAGAAATGAATCCGGAGGAACTCTGGGAGACGACGATGGATCCCGCGCACCGCGTGCTAAAAAAAGTAAATATTGACGATGCCGAGGAAGCGAATAAGATTTTTGATATCCTAATGGGTTCCGAAGTCCCGCCCAGAAAATCTTTCATCCAATCCAACGCCAAACTGGCGGAGATTGATATATAAAGTTAAAAATGAAACCGAAGAAGCCGAAACTTTTTATTGTTACTGGAAGCGATTTTAAATTTAAGGATTTGTCCACCGGGCTTAATGAGTTTTTTGACTGTGAACAAAAAGACTGGAATGAGCCAGAAATTCAGGGAGATCCGGAGGATATAATCAGACACAAAATAAAAACTGCTTATGAAGTTTTTAAACAGCCGGTTCTGGTGGATGATGTTTCCGTGCACGTCGGAGAATTAAATGGTTTTCCAGGCCCGTATATGAAAGATTTTTGGAAGTGTTTTACACCGGAAGAATTTGGGCTTAAATTTGCGGGCTCAAGAATAAAGGCAATTTGCAGACTCGGACTGTGTCGCAAAGAAGGGGAGGTGATTATTGCCAAAGGAGAATTCAACGGCAAAATCATTGTGCCAAAAAATAACGATCATCATGGCAGATTTTTTGAAATATTCGCCCAGCTAGATGGTATGCCTAAGCCGATGATCAACTATACAACTGAAGAAAAGAATGAGTTCTCGCATCGTGGCAAAGCGATGAAGAATCTCCTAAAGATTCTTCAAAAAGATAAGAAATAAATTTTTTCTTTCTTATCTGATTATTACCCACATTTCTTAAAATATCATATATGATAGTCTAAGGAATTCGGATTCTCCGTAGATAGTTTATTTATATAAAAATTTCCATCTGCCTCGTCCCGCGCGAGGGGGAAGTCCAGCTCTTAAAATTTTCTCCAAAATTCCCCAGATATCCTTATTCTCTTTTTCAATTGCTTTTAGAAGAGAGGAATATTTTCCAATTTCATATTTAACCGACATTCTAGAAATAGTTGCTGGGCTCATGCCAAGAGCTTCAGAAATATATGAAGAGGGAATGTCCTTGGATAAAAAATAAATAACTGCAAATCTTTTTGCGAGCATTATTTTTTCAGTTGGTGTTAAAAAGTCATTCAAGAAAATTTTTACCCAAGATTTCTTAGCTGACTTTTCTAGAGCGGCACTAAATTCATCAAAAAGTTTTTTCTGATGCTCCTTTTCAAGTTTTTTAGATGATATATGCGGCATACAAATTATATATTTCTTAGTCTATCATATATGATAGGTTAAGCAAATAGAGAATTTAGGGGCGGAGATTAATATTTAATTTTTCTATTTTAGAAAGGCTTTCAAAAATGGTTTTCTGTAACTTGGGTCTTTCTCCATCAAATAAACTAGATTATTTGGTAAATCAAAGTTTATGTAATATTCTAGGTAATCATTAGGATCATCTTGTCCGTAGAAGATTTTATATTTTACTGGATTGTTACTTATTTTACTTGGGTCTCCTTCAAGGTTGACAGATGTGAAAGAGATACTACTTATCATTTTTTTAAAACTTTGTATATTTTCAAATAATTGAAGATATTCTTGAGCTAGATTATCACTAGGTTCTCCTATGCTTTTAAGAACAATACCGTTGGGAACAAATTGAATCTTTTTATTCTCTTTTGAAAGTCTATCATTTATTTCAACCACAAACCCTACATTTTTTTCATTTAAAATACCCTCTGCTTTTATCCGCGGATTAGAATCAGATAAATGTTTCTCTGTAACAGTAAACACTAAGTCAACCCAATCTTTAGTGTAGTTATAGGGACGTTTTTCCTTCGATAGCCGTTCTTGGACAAGTTGGAAACTATTAATTATGGCTGGTTTGTTTTTTTCCTTGTTAAATCCCCATATAAAGAAAAAAATTATAATTAATAAGATAACTACAATTACGATCTGTTTTAATTCCATTTTATTTCTTATTCCTTATTTCTTCCAAAAGTTTTTTCAATAATTCTTCTTTGGAGATTTTCCCGAGCGCTCCGGAGTCGCGGGATTCAAGAGTTACTTTTTTGGCTTCTATTTCTTTATCTCCGATAACAATCCAATAAGGTATTTTATTGGTTTTTGCCTCTCGGACTTTTGTGCCGAGGTTTAAGTCAGCATCATTCAACTCTGCTCGGATATTATTCTCCTTCAGCAATTCAAAAACTTGTCTGGCATATTCATTATGATTTGCGCGTACGGGAATGACTTTAACCTGAACCGGAGTGAGCCAGAGAGGGAAGTTCCCTTCGTAATGTTCAATCAATACTGCTAGGAATCTTTCGATTGATCCCATTATGGCAGCGTGAATCATTACTATCCTCTCTTTTTCTCCTTTTTCATTTATACATGTAAGGTCAAAACTATCAGGCATGCTTACATCTAGCTGAATAGTTGCAACTTGATGTTTTCGGCCCATAGAGTCTGTGGCAATAAAATCAAGTTTTGGCGCATAAAAAGCCGCTTCTCCCTCTGCCTCAATATATTCAGTATTATTTTCTTTAGCAATTTCTCGAAGCACTTTCTCCGCTTTCTCCCAGAGGTCTCTACTTCCTGAGTACTTTTCCGGATGATTAGGATCCCTTAAAGAAAGTCTAAGATTTAATTTTAATCCAAATGCGCCATAAAATGTGTGGACTATATTCCAAATCTTTTTTATTTCATCTTTTGTATCGGAGATTCGACAAAATACATGCGCATCGTCTTGAGTAATAGATATTACTCTGGCGACGCCCATTAATTCTCCAGACTGTTCATCTCTATATACTTTGCTCGTGCTGGCATAGCGTTGCGGTAATTCTCGATAGCTCCATTGTCTCCGATCGTATATCTGTGTGTGATGAGGGCAGTTCATTGGTTTCATTGCAAGCAAATGTCCTTCCCTGGTATTTATTTTAAAGAGTTCATCTTTAAATTTATCCCAGTGCTTGCTTGTTTCGTACAATTCTTTTTTTGTTATATGAGGGATATCTACTTGTTCATAACCGACTGCCTTACGGAGTTCCCAGACAAAGTCATCTAATGAATTTCGTAGCAAGGTGCCCTTTGGTGTCCAAAGAGGAAGACCGGGTCCCACTAATTCTGAGAAAGTAAATAAATCAAGTTCCCTGCCTATTTTTTTGTGGTCTCTTTTTTCCGCTTTTTCGCGTTGAGCAATGTAAGCATCTAGTTCTTCTTTATTATTAAACGCTAGTCCATAAATGCGCGTGAGCATTTTATTTTTCTCATCTCCGCGCCAGTAGGCGCCGGCCAGACGGTCTAATTTAAAGCTATCCGGCGAAATTTCTTTAGCAGGATTTTCTACATGCCCTCCTTTACATAAATCTACAAAACCCCCAGATGCATAAAATGTCAGATTTTTTCCTTCTTTTTTAAATTCTTCTATCAATTCAATTTTATAAGGGTTCCAAGCGAATTCTTTTTTTGCTTCTTTCGGAGTAACATCTTTTTTTTCAAATGCAGTCCAAGTTTTTGCAAGCTCGCGCATTTTCCTTTCTATTTTTGGCAGATCCTTATCTCCTATTGGATCAGGTAAATCAAAATCTTGATAAAAACCGTCATCAATCGCTGGCCCTATGGCATTTTTCGCACCTGGATAAATTTCTCGCACTGAAGCGGCTAGCAAATGCGCTAATGTATGTCTAATGTTGCGTATTTTTTCGTTTCCGTCCATATTATTTCAGTCTTTTCATAATATCATACTTGGCTCTTTCTGTTAATTTAAAAAACAAACCTTTTGGCCGTGGTTTGTTGTGTCTAAAGTCTTCAAAAGCTCCGCAACAAACATCAGCCACCAAATGTGGTAATGGTAGTTGTAGTGATCATTTTAAATCCTTCGCTTATCATATTACGCATCAAGTGTATAAAAATTATTCAGTTTTGTCAAATTTTGCTTTTGTTCTTACATATGCTACGATCATTAAATTATGGTAGTGCGAATGAGAAGCACAAAATCACATACGAAAAATAGGCGCTCTCATCATGCGCTAGAGAGTACGAGTTTTACTGTGTGCGAAAATTGCAAAGCTTTGAAAAGACGCCACAGCGTATGCTTTGTTTGCGGTTTTTATAGAGGAAAAAAAGTTTTAGATTTAATTAAAAAGACAGAAAAGAAACATAAGAAAGAGAAGGCGAAAAAAGCGCAAAGTTAGTTATGGCACCCTGCCCCACTTTTTTACAAAAAAGTGGGGCAGGGTTGCTCATAAATTATATTCACTTCGTTCATTAATTTATGGCAAATCGGCACCTTTCAAGATCAATAGTGCTTCAGACCCTTTTTGAGTGGGATTTCCTATCTCCAGCCCTAAAGAGAAATGGTCAGGACTTGGTAGAGATAAAAAAAGTGTTAGATAGAAATTTAAAAGAATTTGCCCCCGGACTCGAGGACAATAATTTCGTGTCTTCTTTGCTCGATGAAGTATTGAGAAGACGTGTGATGATTGATAAAATAATAGAAGCATCTGCGCCGGATTGGCCGATAGACAAAATCTCCATTGTCGATCGAAATATTCTTCGAATCGGGCTGACGGAACTTTTATTTGGCGATAGAATGCAAGTACCTCCAAAAGTGGCAATCAATGAAGCTATTGAATTGGCCAAAACTTTTGGCGGAGAAAATTCCGGCAAGTTTG
>DATHJV010000102.1:0-3070 GCA_035489645.1 Minisyncoccota bacterium
GTCTGGCCCCCACTGTCACATTTTACTCCTGTTGTTGGACTGTATCCGCGAGCGGATGTACAGCCTACAGGAAGCGAGACATTAACAAACCAGCTGTCGCACTTTACGCCGGTCGTTAAACTGTATGAATCACTCGACATACAACCCGGCGGAAGCATCATACTATAACACTTCTCGCCTGTGGTTGTACTGTAACCTCTTTCTGACGTACAACCCACAGTAAAATATAAATTACAAGGATTGCCTGTAGTTGAACTATTGCCCTTTTCAGATGTACAGCCTGGCAAATAATCCGCATTAGCAGAATTAACCTTAAAACCAAAAGTCCCTGATAAGATTAATGATAAAACAAACAAAACAGGCATATATTTTTTCATATAAGCTCACTATACCACTTATACAATTTAAAGCAATACTACTTTAACTCCACTCATACACATAAAATTCTGCTGAATTTTTGTGTAAGCCGGCCTCTAAGCCGACGCTTCTCCGGCCGAAAATTGAGCTATTTAAGCTCAACATTGTCACGCATAAATTCCTGCTGGAATTTTGCGCGACCCTTACAGGGTCAGTACACCTTTTGGATCTTTTGTTCATTCCATTCACAAAAGCTTTCAAAAGGTCTTGCGCTTGGGTCCCAATCCCAAGCTCACCCGCCTCCTCCGACCTGCGTCGGAGTCCGGCCGAAAAGTCGAGCTATTTAAGCTCAACATTGTCACGCATAAATTCCTGCTGGAATTTTGCGCGACCCCGCCTCCTCCGACCTGCGTCGGAGTCCGGCCGAAAAGTCGAGCTATTTTATTTAAGCTCGACTTTTCCTCCCGCTGCTTCAATCTTCTTCTTTAAGTCGTTGGCTTCTTCCTTTTTCATCCCTGCCTTTAAGGTTGAAGGAGCCGCATCCACCAAATCTTTAGCATCTTTCAGCCCTAACCCCAAGGCTTCTTTCACAATCTTCATTACCGCGATTTTCTGCTCACCGGCTGCAGACAGCATAACGGTATAAGTGCTTTGCTCTTCAGCAGCAGGGGTAGCCTCGCCAGCAGCAGCACCTGCTCCCGCCACAGCGGCAGACGATACTCCGAATTTCTCCTCGATTGCCTTTACCAGCTCGTTGAGCTCTAAAACGGAGGCACTTTCCAGATCTTTCATAAATGTATCGAATTTTGTCATATATTTTTGTTAATTGTTGATAAATGAGAACTTTATTGTTTTTGAAACTTGCGCAGGCCGACTAGGCCGAGCATAGCAAATTTTTAGCAAAAAATTATGGGTGTCTCAAAAATAATAAGGTTCGAATGTTACCTCTTTTTCCCCACTTCATTTACCGCAACTGCCAGACGCTGAATGGGAGATTTGAGTAAAAATGCTAACTTTGAAAGTAATACTTCCTTCGTTGGTATCACGGCAAGCTCCATCATTTTTGCCCCGCCGACAAATTTCCTCTCAAAAATCCCGCCCAAAATATTGATAACGCCTTTGTGAGTTTTTTGGAAGTTGTAGATTTCGCGCGGTCCCGCCAATTCATCTTTTGAATACGCGATGGCGACTTCTCCATTAAGCTCCGGAATCTCGCCTTCCGCTTTGCCTTTTAGCGCGCGGGAGAGAAGCGTCTTCCTAGAAACTTTATAGCCCACCGAGGCGCTGCGAAGATCTCGGCGCAATATTGTTTCATCATTCACTTTCAAGCCATGAAAATTCACAAAGACGAGCGATTTGGACTCCTTTATTACCCCTTCTAGTTCCTTCATTATTTCTTCTTTTTTTGATTTTAACAGCATGATTGACTTTCTTGAACGAAGTGATTAGAAAGTCATCACCCCGTTAAATAAAATCCTAAGGATTTTAGCTTTTGCTTGGCAAAAGCTATTTAACTGGGGTTAATAAAATTATACTCTCTGCGTTCGTTAATTTTCTAAACAATTCCTACCCTGTTAAATGTCTTTCAGACAATTTTTTGCTGTGCAAAAATTATTTAACAGGATTAAAGAAAATATAGTCGCTACGCTCCTTATTTTCCATTAAAAAAACGGCCTTTTGCCGCCAAAGTTTATCCGCCTCCGGCGGAATATCGACCCACTAAATAGGATTTACTTGCCCCACCAAGGCGGGGAAAACCTATCTTCTTTGCGGTATTGGTAGCGTATCATATACTCTTTATTATGACAAGTGAGGAGCGCGTGGCAGCGTATCCACTCCCACTGCGTCCGAACGACGTCGTATCAAAGGGTTAATACCCTTTATTTTGCAACCGAATTAGGACTGGATGAATTTGACTCTCCTTTTTGTTCAGAAGAGCTCGCTAAAAAAACTCCGATAAGTCCTAGAATTATCATTCCCATAAAAAGAAGCAGAGTCTTAAAAAAATGTTTAGAGAACATAAATAGTTTTAACGATACCCCATCAGCAATAATATGACAGCCAAGATAATCAAAACGACAATATAAGAATGCCAAATGTCCCAGTGGGAATATATTTTTTTTTCCTTTAAAGTCTGTTTCAACATCTTATTCCCTTCCAGAAATACAAGAAAAGGCAAAACGGCTATCATGAACCAGATTTTGAAAAGAATCTCAAACATATAGCTGATTGTAACACAAAGCCTGCCAGGAAGGCGGGCTTTGTGTTAAATTTCAAATTTAATCCCCCTCTTCTTCGTGCATCTTTGCTTTTGTGCTAGGGCCGACAAGTCCATCAGCGACTAAGCCACGATCTGCTTGCCATTTTTTGATCACAGCAATAGTCTTTGGGCCTATTTTACCGTCAACCACAAGGCCAAGTTTCAGAACCTCGTTCAAGAATCTTTGCAATTCCTTTGCTGCCTCACCTCGGCTGCCATTTTTGAGGATTGAATTACCAAAATTGTGCTTCGCGGGTCCTTTGCCTTTACCTTGTTGATCTTCGCCCTGTTGAACTCCTCCAGTCGATGAATCCCCGGAACTAGCTGTGACTCTATTTAGAAGACAAGACTGGCCGGTGGCGGCGCTGAATCCGGTAGTTCGATTACCACAACCTGGAATCTGCGGACCGGCATTGTTCACGCATAGTTGGCCGTTAGCTATGTTGAACAAAT
>DATHJV010000103.1:0-3253 GCA_035489645.1 Minisyncoccota bacterium
TGGACGAACACTCGAAGGCGCGCAGGCAAAAATTGAGGGTTTTCATTTTGACGCGCGAAAACATACCCTGGAATACGACGATGTGATGAATCATCAGCGCAAAATTGTTTACGAAAGAAGGCAGAAAATGCTCCGGGCAGATAAGGAAGGAATTGAGGAACTGCTCAAACAAATCATTGAATGGAAAAAGGGCGTCGAACCGGAAGTTGAAGCGTCAAAACAAATCGAAGAGAAGAGGAAAAAATTGGGAGATGAGGCCTTTCTGGAAACTGTGCGCCGCATAGCTCTCTATACAACCGATACCCTTTGGATGGAACACTTGGAAGCGATGGACTATCTGCGTAGTTCCGTAAATCTGCGGGCTTATGGCCAGCGCGAACCCATTGTGGAATATAAAAAAGACGGGCTGGCGATGTTTAAAGAGATGGAAGAAGCTTTCAAAGAGCAAGTTTTTTCTCTGGTCGGAACTATCCAAGAGCCGGCTAAAGCGGAAGAAAGTTCACCAAGACAGACTTTAGTGACAAGCCATGCTGAACCGAGTGAAGACATAAAAAGCGCTCAAACTGATCTGGCCAAAAGTATTGGCCGCAATGATCCGTGTCCTTGCGGAGCGATTAACCCGGCGACCGGCGAAGTCTACAAATGGAAAAAATGCGGAATGATCAACGCGCCCCAGCATCGAAAATCGCTGGTGAATTAGTTGGCATCATGAAAGATAAAGGACAAAAATTAAAACATTTCGGGGAGTTAGATAAGCCGTCTTTGAAATACAAAGAGAGTTTTATTGAAGCGACAAAAGAATTTGAAGCCGCGGGTGAGAATATTTATCTCCATGGCAGAAAACCCGACGAAGATTTTGACCAGCTTTTGCGGAAGATTAAAGAAAGAGAGGAAGGAATAAATCTGCCGGCTGACCGAGTTCCCCAGACAGAATTATGGTTCGTGGAAGATGGTAAAATTATTGGATGGACGAAAATCAGGCATCGACTTAACGAAAATTTGCTTTTACAGGGCGGTCATATTGGCTATTCAATCCGACCTTCAGAGAGGAATAAAGGATACGGAACAAGAATTTTGGAATTAGCTTTATCAGAGGCAAAACGCCCTGGTCTTAATAAAGTTTTATTAACTTGTGATGATGACAATACTGGCTCGGCAAAAGTTATAGAAAAAAATGGCGGGATTCTGGAAAATAAAATTGAAAATGAAGGCAAACTCAAGCGAAGATATTGGATAAAATTAAAACAATGATCACATATCAAGATTTTGAAAAAGTGGATATTCGGGCGGGGGAGATCTTGGAAGCGGAGGATTTTCCCGAAGCTAGAAAACCGATGTATCGGTTCGTGATTGATTTCGGTCCAGAAATCGGGATCAAGAGATCCGCGGGGCAAATTACAAAAAATTATACGAAAGAGGAATTAGTAGGGAAAATGATTATCGGAGTAGTGAATTTCCCTCCGAAGCACATCGGGCCTTTTATTTCCGAAGTGCTTACGCTGGGTTTGGCCGATGAAGAAGGCGGAATTGTGTTGCTTTGTCCAACAAAAAAAGTGCCGAAGGGTGCAAGAATGTCATAATATGAAAAATGAAATTAAATTAGGGAAATATAGGCATTTCAAAGGTAAAGATTATCGGATGCTTGGAGTGGCGAAATCTATAAATGGAAAAAATGCGGAATGATAAATGCTCCCCAGCATCGGAAGTCGTTAATCAATTAAGCAAAACCAGGAAAATAGTCTGATTTGATTCTCCACCTTGATATGCCCATATTCTTTAGTGTTTTTTTGAATGCCTCTACCATGCCCCGCGGGCCGGAAACATAAAATATTCGATCCAGATAATCAGGGATTTCTCGCGCGATCAAAGTTCCGTCAATTTTCCCGTTGTGCACGCCGGGTAGTTTATTTTTATCATTAGTAAGGGCATAAATAGTTTTAAGTCCTATTTCCTTATTCGCGCGGTCGAAAATATCCCTAAAAGCCACTTCTTCGAATCTTTTATTAGAGTAAAGCAATACAGCTGATCGAATGTCTTTCTTGTCAATCATATACTGGACCATGCTCCGAAACGGAGTAATGCCTATGCCTCCGGCAATAAATGCTATTTTTTTACTTTTATTCTTCGGCAAAACAAAATCTCCGGCGAGATTGGAAACCGAAATAGTATGATTTAACTTCATTGACCCGAGCGCTCGTTTGAATGAACTTGCCGGTTCGTGGAATTTAACTCCAAGCCGAATATTATTTTCCGTCGGCGAGGAAGCGATGGTGAAATATCTTCGATTGCCACGATTATCAACGGAACGATGTCCAAGTGTCCACTCGAGATATTGACCCGGCTGAAAAGAAAATGAACGATCTGGCGTAAAAATATATTCATATTCATCTTGACTAATTCTTCTTCTCCTTTTCAGTGTTAGAATAAATCGTCCTTTCGGACTAACCAGATAAACGAAAATATTGCCGAGGAGGAGAGCAATTTCCGGGGTAAAATAATAAGAACCGATGTGAATATTAGGAGCAAAGAGAAAGCCAACAATTGCTCCATATAAAATCCGCAATGTCCGGCTCGGCGGCATTGAGAGGGGCTCCGTCAGCATCACAAAGGCTAGAAAAAGGAATGAAGAGTGAAGCAGGGTTTGGACAACAGGCGTAATATGATTCAAAGACGGCGAAGTGAAAATAACGGTAAGAAGAGAAACAAAGGAAAAACTTAACACCAGATCAAAGCGGTGAATTTTTCGGACGATCAATAATCCCCCGAATAGTACAAATGGAAGCAAGGCCAAGTTTCCGGCTACCCACCAAGTTGCGGATTGCCCAATCATAATAGCTGATAAGGCGATGCCGAAGGCGGCCGGATTAAAAATATGCTTTTTTCCAATAGCGAATATATATTTTGATCCCATTGCCCACAGAGAGGCGAAAATTATAAATCCAATACCGGCAAAATCGTTCGAAGAGGTCGGTGGAATTATCAAAGCTAAAATGAGGGCAGTGATGTAAATCGATTCAGTATTTGTTACAACTCCAAAAGCTTTGGCAAAAAGAATGTTGCCAATAAAGCAGAAAAATAAAATTGTGAGGGTAGAAAATAAAAGAACTAAAGGGTTATACGGCAGAATATTATAAAAGCTGAATGATAAGGAAACTAAAAGAAGCCCGACAAGGTAATAAAGTACCAGCCGATACATTGTGATTCGATTTAGAAAATTGTCGATCAGAGTAATCATAAATAATTTTTTGCCCGG
>DATHJV010000104.1:0-24546 GCA_035489645.1 Minisyncoccota bacterium
CAGTCACTAATCCTAGCATAGGTATTTCGCCAAAAGATTTTGCTGGAGTGAGCCTGCCTAGGTAGTCTTTTGCCACAAGCCCGCTTTCGACCAATTTCCGAACTACCCGAAACACAGCATTTTTTGATTTGAAACCGAAAAGTTTCATCATCTCCGAATATGTGGGCATCCTTTTATTTTGGGAATAGAAAGATTCTAGTTTAGTCTGATAAATATTACGCATAAATGTTCTTGCGGAAGAATAAATGAACCATCTTTTGTCCGAAACTTCTCTTCCTGTGAAAACGGACTTTTCGCAGAAGAAGTTTGTGGTCTCTTGCTTCCCTTTTATAATCCACGCCCTGAAGGATCTTATAATCGATCTTCTTGTTGATCTTGTTTATTTCTCTCTCTAACATTCTTAAATATTGTGTTTGCGACATAATTTTGTTTCTTATTATTTATTAATTTGACCCCGACTGGGTCTATAAATAGTATAGGTGAACGCTCGTTCACTTGTCAATAAGCCGCCTGTGGATAACTCAAAATCAGGCGATATCATATAGCTTATATGAAATAGAAAAGCTTGTTAGCTATTCTAGGTTAGCCGGATCAAATCTTAGATGTAAATTTTGGTTTAAGTTATCAATTCTTTTCATTTCCTCTTCCTTGAGTTCAAAATCAAATACCTTAATATTTTCTATGATATGTTCTTGATGAGCAGATTTAGGGATTGGAACGGCGCCGAGTTGCAGATTCCAGCGGAGTATCACTTGGGCGTTGCTTTTTCCATATCTTTGGGCAATATTTGTTATTGTTTCATTATTCAGCCTCTCTCCATGCATAAGTGGACTATATGCTTCAAGCACAATATCATTTTCATTACAGTAATTTAATAATTCTGCCTGATATAAAAACGGATGAAATTCTACTTGGTTGACAGCTGGTGGAATTTTTGCGTATTTTTTCATTTCTTCAAGATGGGTAATGGTGTAATTTGAGACACCGATGGCCTTTGCTTTGCCGGATTTATAAATTTCTTCCATTGCTCTCCATGTTTCTTCTCTTTTATTAAAACTTTTTTTGATTTTGAGATCTCCGTCTGCTGTAGGCCAGTGAATCAAATACAAATCAACATAAGAAGTCCCTAGTTTTGCAAGCGATTCATCGATCGCTTTAAGCGTGCTCGCATAACCCTGATCGGTATTCCATAATTTCGTTGTAATAAAAATTTCTTCTCTAGGTAGCCCGGACTCTTTGATCGCTTTTCCGACTCCTTCTTCGTTTTTATAAATCTTGGCCGTGTCAATCAACCGATACCCGGCCGCGAGCGCCAACTTCACCGCGTTGATCACTTCCTCCCCTTCGGACAGTTGCCAGACTCCGAATCCGATAGTCGGCATTTCCACTTTATTATTCAGAACTATTCTAGAATTTATATTTAGTTTATTCATGTTTTATATTATATCAAAAAATCAGAAGCTTGATTTAAAACTTCTTTCGCTTCCGGAAAAGTAATCAGTTTTTTCGCCTCCTCGTAAGTCACCCATCTTAATTCAGGAATTTCTTTTTTGAAATTCTTCCGTGTCATTGCGCCCATAGAAGGAACAAAACCTAGAAAATATTTTACAGACTTATTATGGTGGAAGCCATCATTTTTGAAAGAATATTTTTCAAAAAAGAATTGGTCGTTCAAAAGATTGACAATGTCAATGCCCGTTTCTTCTTTTAACTCTCTTTTAGCAGTTTTTTCTTCCGATTCTCCTATGTCATGATGGCCTTTCGGAAAACCCCAATGCCCCTGCTCGTGCCGAACAAGACAAAAAAATAAACTGTTGCCATCTTTAAAAACTGGAATAACGCCGAATGATTTTTCTTTTATTCGTTTCATAATTTTATTTCAAATATTCACCTTCGGCCGATATTGTATCGCTTCCAAGATGTGATTCGCTTCCACATCATGAGAATTTTCTAAGTCGGCGATGGTGCGGGCGATTTTGATGACTCGGTGATAGGCGCGAGCGGAGAGAGCTAAACGCTCGGCGCTGTCGTCGAGCATTTCCCTCACCTCTTTGGTGAGTTTTACCATGCTCCCCAGGTCTTTTACATTCATTTCACTGTTTGTTTTAATTTTTCTTTTGGAATCTTTAAATCTCTTCTCCTGAATCAACCGCGCAGCTTTCACCCTATCTTTGATCGTGTGCGTATTTTCGCTTCTTACAACTTCGTCGCTCAATTTTCTGTAATCCACATTCCCCACCGTCACCCATAAATCTATGCGGTCGATAATGGGGCCAGAAATACGTCGAGCGTATCGGTCGAGGTCGTTCGGTCTGCAAATACAAACTTTGTCTTTATTGCCCTTGTTCCCGCACGGACAGGGATTCATCGCCGCCACCAGAATAAAATTTGAAGGAAAAATCGCCGATCCTCTGGAGCGGGAAATAGAAACAATGTTGTCTTCGAGCGGTTGGCGAAGCGCCTCGAGCACCCTTTTTTCAAATTCAGGAAATTCGTCCAAAAAAAGCACACCTTTGTGCGCCAGAGTCACTTCTCCCGGCTTTGGATTTGTTCCCCCGCCGATCATTGACACATAGCTCGCCGTATGATGCGGGGCGCGGAACGGTGGCTCAGTCAAGAGTGTGTCTTCGAGCAACCCTACGATAGAGTGGATTCCGGTAATTTCCAAAATTTCATCATTACTTAGCTCGGGCAATATGTGTGAGAATACTCGTGCGAGCATTGTCTTGCCGGTGCCCGGCGGGCCGGAGAGAGCAATATTGTGTCCGCCTGCAGCGGCAATTTCCAATCCGCGCTTAGCGGATTCCTGTCCCTTAATATCAGAAAAGTCAATATCGTGAATTGTGCTTTTGTGAATTATTTCTGTCGGCCTCTGCGCTAAAATTTTAGGACATTCTTTTTCTATCGGGTTTCCCTTTCGGTCGAAGTGGATTTGGGAAACATGGTCAATAACATCCTTTAGTGTTTTGGCCCCATAGACCCTAATCCCGCCGACCAGAGCCGCTTCGGGAGCATTTGCGATGGGGACAAATATTTCCTTGAAACCGCGCCTTTTGGCTTCTTCGGTGAGCGGAAGCACGCCTTTGATTCTCTGGAGTTCGCCGTTCAACGACAATTCTCCCAAAAATATTTTTCCTTTTGGATTAAAGTCTATTTCTTCGGCCGAAAGCAGATAGGCGAGAGCGATAGCTAAATCAAAATACGGACCTTCTTTTTTGAGGTCCGCCGGCGATAGCGATATGACTATTTTTTGATTTTGGCTTTTGGGAGACTTAAAGCCGGAGTTCTTTAGAGCAGAACTCATGCGATCTTTGGACTCATCCACTGCTTTATCGGGAAGTCCGACAAGAGTAAAAGCATGCAGTGTCTTTTTTGTAATATCAACTTCAACAGTAACAATTTTGCCCTTTAAAAGGTGCGTCTGCGCGGAATACACTCTGGAAAATGACATAATGTCTCATATTAGCCTTCTAAATGCTCTTTGCAAGTCCTTGCAGCCGGATTTATTTCCAGGCGTTTCATTTCAATATCTTTTTGACATACTTCACATTTTCCAAAAGATTCTTTATTTAATCCCTTCAGGGCTTTTAAAATATTATTCAACCTAGGCTCTAAGGTTTTAATCATCGAGCTTCTCGCCTCAAAGTCCTCAAACCGGTCGGCCATATCATTCTGGTCAGACTCCGGGGAATCCAACTCTTCGGGAGTCGCTTCCCACTCTTCCGTCTCGGGATTGAGTTTTCCCATGTCTCGCAATTCCTCAAATAAGACGTCCCGTTCTGCTTCCAATTTTTCCTTAATCTTTTTCTTGTCTAACATCGCACCTCAATGATAGCATTTTAATTTTTCATAGCAACCCCCACGACTATTTTATTTAATAATAAGGCATCATAAATCACGAAACTCGTCGCAGGTATGGTTTTTTCGAAACGTTGCGCGCACCGGCGGGCCGAGCGTAGCAATCCGCCAGACGCTGATAAGCACGTCGAGAAAAAACTTATGGGAAGATTGAGTTTCGGGATTTACTGCAAAGTATGCTAAAATATATAATAAATATGACGGACATTTTTTCTTTTAAGTTAATCACGGCTCTCTTCGCAATAATAATTATCGCCGGGTATTGGATATTTAATTTTATAACTTTTTACCATCTCACCCGTTTTGGCATCGGCACCTTGCCGAAAAAATGTGCTGCTATTTTCTTGTTGGGTTCTGTGGGCTTATTTTCTCTCTGCACTATGCTTTTTGCGAATATCGACTCGGATAGTTTGAGCCGGCAATTTGAAAAGTTAGGAAGCGGAAGCGGAATGTTTAACGTTTCTTCCCCAATAAAATGAAATCAATATTGTCATTTTTTATTGTATCGAGAAATTCCTTTGAAGGCCAAGAAAAAGGAGAGAAGGTCATCCTGCTCCTCCGACGCCATCCTTTCGTGATTCTCATACGTTTATTTTTCTTTCTGCTCTTGGTTTTAGTTCCGCCTGTTTTGGGCATGTTATTCTCCTTTTTTTTGAATTCTTACGGCCTTCTACCCCTTTTCTTTTTTCTCTCTAGCGTGTGGTATTTGTTTCTCTGGTCAGCGATTTTTTACTCCGTAACTATGTATACCCTAGACGTATGGATCGTCACCGACCGCAGGATAATTGACAGCACCCAGCACGGATTTTTCAGCCGTATAGTATCCGAGCTTCATCTGTCCCGAATACAGGATATGTCCGTCGACACAGAGGGGGTGATTCCAACATTTTTGAAATTTGGCGATCTGCAGATTCAAACGGCCGGAACCGAAGAGAAATTCAGATTTCGACAAATCCCCAATCCTGAAAAAGTAAAAGACGAGATCGCAAAACTGGCTTCGTCACAAAGTTAGAAAAATTTTTGGTCTGGAAAAAATCGATCTATTATCAATTTAGAAAAAGGTAATTAATCTTGTATAATCATTTCCCCACCCGGCTTGCCGCCAGACGAAGCATTACCTCACGTGCTGCACTCTCAGTATTAGTTATAACAACAGAATTGTCGTCAACAAAAATATACATCATCACTATTTGATTATTGCTGTCATACAAGACGCGCGTGTTTTTGTTTTCCATAATGCCGTCCTGAAATTCCTTATTCTCAAGATACTTCGTTTCGGTTGATAGAGCATATCCAAAAAACCCATGCAAATCAAAAAACATTTTTTTTTCCCAGGCACGCAGTGCATCAAAAATATCTGCCGTCGAACGCATTTTAAGAAGTATAAAAAAATCTTTGGTCTCACCATTGACCACCCCCATTAAAAAATCGTCATTAACCAAAACGGTATTATTAGGAGGAATAAAACTTCCTTCAATGAGTTTTATAAATTTCCTTAAACCGATAATCTGTTTATTTTCCGTCAGATAGATTCCCTCGAGTCCTCCTTTTTTCACCTTCGTCAAGTTAACTGCGTTATAAACATTTTGGATTATTGCATCTTTATTAAGTGGAGCTATGTCGATGGAACTGCTCGCGTCACTAAAAATGAGGGGTATAAACTGGGCGACAACAGGAACAGTCGGAACTTCTTTTTTGAGCTTAAAAAAAGACAACGTGATTAATCCAAGTGAGATAAAAAGTAAGCCGATAAACATAAAAAATTTATTTTTTATCGACCCCGGAGAGCTGCTCTTCTTTTCTATTTCGTGTGCTTCTTCTTCGTGAATTATCTTTTTTATCAATCCGCCGCTTTTGTCATTTTCAATCACCTCCGCCATATCTTCAGCAAAAGTCTGGACAATTTTATTCCCCGAAGTTTCAACTCGGTTGTTAGTCTTGGTCCCGACTCCATCGGACGTCCGGATTGTTTTTTTATTATTTTCTTCCATGTTCGTTGAAACTTAACTTTGCACAGGGGTTTTGAGCGCGACGACGCGAAAACTTAAGGACTTTTTAAACTTCAAAAAATCCGTACCGGAAAAAAGTTATGATGAAAAAGAATATCAAGTCTTTCTAAAGAAGTTTTTATCGGCCTCTTTAATCGATAGACTAATTTTACCCATCGCCTTATCAACTTTTATTACCCTCACCGGCACAATCATACCTTCCTTTATTATATCGGTAACTCTCTCTACGCGCCATGGCGCCAATTCGGAGATGTGCACCATACCGTCAGTCGACGCGTTAAGGCAAACAAAAGCACCGAAATCCGCGATTTTCACCACTTCTCCTTTTAGCACTTCTCCGACTGTAAATTCACGCGTCATCTCTTCAACAATTTTCTTTGCTTTGGGAGCCGAATCTCCCTTGCCGGTCAGATAGACCGTTCCGTCATCTTCAATAGTGATCTCCGCACCAGTTTTTTCCTTAATTTCTTTAATAGTTTTTCCTCCGCCGCCAATGACCAGACCTATCATTTCAGGCTTAATTTTAATGATCAGTATTTTGGGCGCATTTGGCGATATATGAGGACGCGGAGCTTTAATTTCTTTTTCAATTCTGTCTATTATAATCATTCGGGCATTTCTCGCTGCTTCCATTGCTTCAGCCAATATTTTTATCGGCACTCCCTCCACTTTCACATCTAATTGGATGGCCGTAATTCCGGCTCTCGTGCCTGCAACTTTAAAATCCATATCTCCATAATGATCTTCGGGTCCTTGGATGTCGGTTAAAATTTTATATTTATTTTCGGACTCAAACATCAATCCTATGGCGATGCCGGCGACTGGCGCTAAAATCGGAACTCCACCGTCCATCAAGGCCAGAGTCGAAGCGCAGATCGAAGCCTGAGAAGTAGAACCGTTGGAAGCTAGAGACTCAGAAACTAAGCGGATGGTGTATGGAAATTCTGCGACCGTTGGCAGAACCATCGAGAGCGCTTTTTCAGCCAACGCACCATGACCGATCTCCCGTCGATTCGTCGTCCCGATTCGTCCTGTTTCCCCCGACGAATAAGGCGGAAAGTTGTAATGATGCATAAATCTTTTTTCAACTTTCAATTGCATGCCGTCGATTAAATGCCTATCTTCCGGTCCGCCCAATGTCAGCACCGAGAGAACATGCGTGCCGCCTCGGTAAAAAATTCCCGAACCATGGAGTATCGTGGACACACCTCCCGCCTGCGCGTAAAGATCGCGGAGCTCGTCCATCTTTCTTCCATCCGCTCTTTTATTTTCGTTGATCGCTTTATCATGTAGGATGTCATTTTCTGTCTCGTCAAATAGATTATCTTCCAAAGTAAAATCTTCTCTCCCCTTATATTTATCCGCCACTATCTTATTCCAAACATTATGCAAATCATCTATCTTTTTTTTACCAACTTCGCCAAAAATTGCCTCCGGCATCTTTGGCAAAATATTTTTATCAAACATGGCTATGGATTCCGAGGATATCTGCTCTTTCTCGATTACTCTTTTTTCTTTACCTATTTCATCGACTATTTTCTTCTGAAAATTTTCTAATTTAGTAATTTCTTCACTTGCCATCTTTAATGCCTCTCCCAATTCTGCCTCGGGCGTCTGATGAGCTGCTGCTTCAATCATATTTATGTTTCCCCCTTTACCGCAAACAACGAGGTCGAATTTATATTGTGAATCATCTTCACGTAAACTCTGCGACGGATTTATCTTTAAATTTTCATCATCGTACTTGCCAATACGCACACAGCCAATGGGACCGTTCCACGGAATGTTGGACACGGAGAGAGCTAGCGACGCGGCATTCACCGCTAAAGTCGCGGGGTCACTATCATCAGCCGATATAACTGTCACAATCACTTGCACCGCGTGGCGGATAGCTTGGTCAAAAAGGGGGCGAAGAGTCCGGTCAATGACCCGGCTAGCCAGTGTGGCATCTTCACTAGGCTTCCCTTCCCGTCGGGTGAAACGAGAGCCCAAAATTTTTCCAGACGCATAAAATCTCTCCACATAATCCACCGTTAAATTAAAAAAACCCAAGCCTTCCAGCTTGTCATGAGACATGCAAACGGTCGCGAGCACAATTGTTTCGCCGGACTTTAACATCACTGACCCATGCGCCTGTTCGGCTAAATCGGTAAAAATTGCAGTCAAATTTTTTCCACCAATCTCCACGCTATATTCTTTTTTTTGCATAAATTCTTTCTAAATTTATTAAATATAACTTTCTGAAGGGGTTTCGAGGCTGGCGAGCACCAAATTCCATGATTTTTTAAGACTTACAGTCTTTTGAAAATCCGTACCGAAAGAAAGTTGATATTTAATAAATTTATTTTAGTTCGTATCCAGACTACAGTGTTGTTTCCGGCTTAAACATTAACAATAAGCTGAAACACTACCTTGTGTCTAGACGCGAACGGATTAACTGATAAATATCAATTTATCCTAACATTTTTAGGCTAAGAAGCAAGAAGAGGGGATGTTATTCACCAGATTTGTAGTTAGAGAAATTATCTCACTCCGATCAAATACTTGCGAGGATTGTCCGAAAGATCCACAAAGTCATCCACAACCTCGCGAAGTTTGCCTGAAGTCGATTGTCCAAAAGATACTACCTCCACCTGTACACCCAATGTTTGCAGATATTCCACCAACGGAATAAAATCCCCATCGCCTGAGGCAATAATTGCACAATCAATACGCGATGCCATCTTGATTGCATCCACCGCGAGACCTACATCCCAGTCGGCCTTTTTTGTCCCGCCTGGAAATACTTGTAAATCTTTTGTCTTAGTTTCAATACCAAGCTTAGTTAAAGCTTCAAAAAAATTTTTCTCATCACCTGCTTCAGTGGTAATGACATATGCCACTGCGCGAACGAGTCTGCGACCGGAAACCGCGTCTTTCAAAACGGCGCCGAAATTGACCCGCGCTTTGTATAAATTGCGGGCGCTGTGGTATAAATTTTGCGTATCAATAAAAACTCCGACTCTTTGTTCTCTGTGTTTTATTACAGTCATTGTATATAAAAAAAATTATTTTAAAATATTAAAAGTTCAACCTGCGCAGATTATAACAACAAGAGAGGAGCAAAGCAAAAGATTTTTCTTTTATTTTGTCCGAACGCAGTTGTTATATGGTACTCCATATAACAACAAACGAGGAGCATATACAAGTTCACTAGTCTAATGTCTGAGTGCCGTTGTTATATGGTACTCCATATATCATAGATGCGAAGATATTTGAATTTTAGAGACTTGGGAGCGCGTCGTCTGCTTTTCAGCAGACCCCCGCAAGAGGAATTTTTTAGCAAAAAAATATCCGTGAACTAAAATCTAAAAATCTTCGACGCTTATTCAAGCTCGATTTTTTTCATCAGCGCATTATAACGAGTTTTATTTGTGCGTTCCAAATACTTCAAATGCCTGCGCCGATCGGCCACCATCTTTATCAGTCCCCTCCTGGAATGATTATCCTTTTTATGCTTCTTTAGATGCTTTGATAATTCCAAAATGGCCGCGGAAATGACAGCGACCTGCACCTCCGGTGAGCCGGTATCTTTGTCGTGAATCTGACTTTTCTTAATAATTGTCTGCTTTTTCTTGGTAGCTAACATGCACAAATAGTAGCATAAAACCCAAAAAATTGCAACCCGCCTTCGCCTTAAGATTGTGCGATATTTTTATTGTTGCACAATCTTAAGATTTTATGCAATAAAGGATTTTTCTGAATAAAATTTATTGTGCGACATGATAGAATATACTCATGGCTTCCCTAAAGAACCTCAAAACTCAATTTTTGGAATATATTGAGATAGAAAAAGGCAGATCACAAAAAACAGTAGAGAATTATGACCATTATCTCACTCGATTTTTGGGTTTTATAAAAAATGATAATCCAGAAAATATCAACGATATGGTGATTCGAGAATTCCGACTCTGGTTAAACAAGCAACCGGGTATACGTAAAAAAACAGCACAAGGAACTCTCTCAAAAAAAACTCAGAATTATTATTTGATTTCCATCCGCGCGTTTCTGAAATATCTGGCCAGACAGAATGTAAAATCAATGCCGGCGGAGCGAATAGAGTTAGCTAAAGTTGGAGAGCGCCCCCTCGACCTCATCACTCGCGAAGAGTTGAGCCGGCTTCTTTCCTCGCCTCAAGGTTTGGACCTAAAAAATCTCCGGGATAAAGCAATTTTGGAACTTTTATTTTCTACCGGGCTTCGAGTCTCTGAATTGTGTTCTCTAACTTCAGATATTGATTTGAGTTCGGAAGAACTATCGATTCGCGGAAAGGGCGACAAAGTTCGAGTAGTTTTCATATCACCTGAAGCAAAAAATGCGATAAAAGAATATTTGAAGGCCCGCAAGGATATGAGTGAAGCTCTCTTTGTTGCCATCCCAAATCATAGTTCGAAAAATAAAAAAGTGGAGGATCTGAAAGGATTGGACAAGAGATCTATTGAGCGAATAGTCAAACATCACGCAATTTTAGCTGGAATCTCAAAAAAAGTGACTCCCCATGTGATTCGTCACGTTTTCGCCACCGACCTCTTAAGTAACGGTGCCGACATCCGCTCTGTTCAAGCCATGCTCGGTCATGCCAATATCGGCACAACACAGATTTATACGCATGTGACTGACAAGCATTTGCGCGATATTCACAAGAAGTTTCATAATACGAAATAAATCTCCTATGTTATCAAAGTTGACGACCGTCCAAAAGTGATAATAAAATAAATAAAGTGAAAAAGAAAACCGCCCTCCAAACGGTTTCCATTGGTTGAGCGGTTTGTTAATCTCTAAATAGCTCCCTGATTTCCTTAAAGAAGGAATAAAGGCTATTAAAGTCTTGGAGGCTGGGCAACCCTTCTGCTCTCAAAACTTCATCTATCTTCGCTATATCTTCTTCGCGGATATTAGACACGAGGTGATCCTGTTCGGATAGATCGGAATTTTCCTTGTACAACTCCCAAAAATATCGCACCCTTCTGTCCGCCAGTTCAGCAACGATGTGCGCGTTTTTAGGATTGTGAAGAATCTGTTTTTCGAAGTTGCCAGATTTGGAATACCATATCTGCTCTTTCAACTTTTCCCTAATTTTTTCCGGCTCCCATAAGAGTTCTTGTTTTTCTTTATTCATAACTTATTCTTTTTCCACTATATTGTTTCGGGACAGCGAGGCTTCCTTTCGAGAGCCAACCCAATTACTATTAGCATGGCATTAAATTGTGCGTCGCGATTTCAATCACTTTAACCAACTTTTTTTCTCCTTTTGATATTTTTGGTAGGAGAAAGCAAGGCCTATGCAATCGATGACGTGTACCTTGCGCATTCGCCTCCCTAACCATTCATCAAGAGAAGTCGCCGCGATTTTTACTTCATCAGATTCCAGCACCGTGGAGGGTGCTAAAAGCTGAACATCTTCTCTTGTTATTTTTTTCTCCTTGCCTATTGCATCAAGGAGATTAAGGAAAAGTCGGCGAGATTCTTCCAGTTCTTCGTCAGACGCACGTGTTTCTTCATCACCAACTCTGCGAGCGCCATGGACATTACCAACCAAACAACCAAGTTCTTCTAATGTCATTTTTCAAGTTTCCGCTGTATTGTTTTGGGACAGCGAGGCTTCCTTTCGAGAGCCAGCCCATTATTAAGTTGTCGAACAACTTTTTTCATTATTCTGCATCATTTTTATTATTTGTCAATTTTTAAGGGCATATTTGACAATAAAATAGAATTAGACTATACTATTTGTGTTTATTAGTAATAAATTAACAAAAATATGAATGAAAGGGGGTTGGATTTAATAGACCAAAAGATACTCTATGAGCTGGATATGAATAGCGGCCAGTCTTTTTTGGATTTGGCTACAAAAGTTGATATTCCGAACGAGACAGTCGCCTTTAGGGTCAAGCGCCTGCAGAAAAATGGCTATATTAAAAACTTTCTTACGACGATAAATGTCTCCAATTTAAACAGCTTTTATTACAAATTCTTTTTCAAGTTTCAAAAGACCATTCCAATAATAGAAAAGAATATTATTGATTATCTTCGCGCTTATGTGGGAATCGCCTATTTGGCGCGACTCGAAGGACGATATGATTGCACTTTTCTGGTCTTGGCAGAAGGAATTGCTGATTTGTATGCTTTTCTAGTTCCTTTCAAGGAAAAATTCGGAGAGTATATTTTGGAGCAAGAGATTTTAACGATGACTTCCGTGCACCGCTTTAATTTCCGCTTTTTTTACGAAGGCGGGGGGCTACTTCACTCAAAATATCCGGAGGAATTGAAAAATCCCGATATTGATGATTTGGATTACGCGATTATAACCGCTTTGGCTCAAAATTCCCGCGCAAGTCTGATCGAAATGGCAAAAACAAACAAAGTCCATCAAAATGTAATAAGGTACAGGATTCAGAAATTAAAAAAGGTGGGGATTTTAGGAAATTCCGTTTTAGATATTAATTTTAAGAAGTTCGGAGTCGAGCAGTATCAAGTGGATTTTACTCTAAAAGATCAGAGTTCAGTAAAGAAAATCATCGACGCGGTTGCTTTATTGCCGGAGACTACTTTTGCCACCGTCACTTTAGGTAAATACGATCTCGCGGTGGAGTTTGCCGTAAAAAACAAAGAAGCATTGAAAAGGATTCTAGATGGAATAAAAGTTGAATTTAGCGGTACGATAATAAGCCAAGACATTTTTGAAATGGAAGAATATACGGTCAACTGGTTCCCCTACAGACTAAAAAAGAGAAGCGAAGAAGTTTCACTCGCAAATCAAGAAATGTTATAATCTCCGGATGGATTACCGAAAACAAAAAAACTACTATAAGACTGCCTACCAAAATGGCATTGATATCTGGACTCACCTGCCGAATAAAATACAAGGGGCGAAGAAATTGATAGAAAAATTGCCTCCCGGCGGAACTATTTTGGACATTGGTTCCGGACGCGGACTGATTACTAAAAATTTGGCCGAGATGGGTTTTAAAGTCATTGGTATTGATTTTGACGGCGATATTGTTGAGAAAGCAAATCGGGAAATAAAAAACTGGGGACTCCAGGGTAAATTGAAATTCATGGAAGCGGATGTCTTTGATTTGCCCTTTACTGATACGAGTTTTGACGGAGTTTGTGATTTTGGATTGCTGGAGAATTTACTTCAAGAAGATTGGGATGCTTATGCTAATGAAATAAATCGCATCCTGCGGCCGGGAGGATTTTATTTGAATGTCTCACTGTCGCGTAAAACGAAAAATTTTTTCACTTTCTCCCCGATTAATTCCAAAGACGGAGAGTTTGATCAAGAAGGCATGCACTATCATTTTTTTGAAAAAGAAGAAATAAAAAATATTTTTAAAAAAAATATGACTTTGGTTTCTGATAGTATTGAATTCTTAGAAAAACCGAGAGAACTTGCATTGTTGCAGACACTTTTCCAAAAACTTCCAAAAAAATTATGAGGATTATGAGTTGGAATGTAAACGGAATTCGGGCAGTTCATAAAAAAGGGCTCTTCGTATCTTTTATAAAAAAATATCGACCGGATATATTGTGCTTGCAGGAGACGAAAGCAGAGAAGCATGAATCTCCCATAGATTTGCCCGAATATGACGAATATTGGAATTCGGCTGTCAAAAAAGGATATTCCGGGACGGCAATTTTTTCAAAATTAAAACCGATCTCTGTCATAAATGGCTTTCCGGAAGAGATCGCGAAAAAATTCGGCCTTAAAGCTGATGATTATGGCGACCCCCAAACCGAAGGCCGGATAGTAACCACGGAGTTTAAAGATTTTTATGTAGTTTCCGTTTACACTCCTAACGCCAAAGATGACTTGAGCCGTATTCCCCTTCGAGAGAAGCAATGGGACCCGGCATTTCTCGCATATTGCAAAAGTTTAGAAAAGAAAAAACCCGTAATATTCTGCGGAGACTTGAATGTTGCGCACATGCCAGATGATCTTGCTCGACCGAAAGAAAATGAAGAACGCAAAGGATATACAAAAGAAGAGCGCGAGGGCATCAAAAATATCATCGATGCCGGTTTTGTGGATACTTTTCGAATGTTCACCAAAGGCAACGGTCACTACACTTGGTGGACCCATTTCGCCAACGCTCGAGCAAGAAACGTGGGTTGGAGAATTGATTATATTTTCGTCAGCTCTATGCTGGCAAAAAAAGTAAAGACAGCGAAGATTCTGTCGGAAGTTATGGGCTCCGACCACTGCCCTGTCTCTATTGAGATTGCCTAGATGTCAAAACTCTTTCTTGGCATACTTTTTATAAAGCAATCTGGCTCCGCAAGCTTGCGGAGCGAACTGCTCGCCTACCCGGCTGCGCAAGGCTTTCTAAAAAGTACGCCTGCGACGAGTTTTGAATCTAGTCTTTCTGAAAAATTGCAACTATTTGTGATAAATACTTTGTTTCAAACAAAAACATCATCTCATCCCGAGTCGTAAATATTTGATCCAGGGGAATTTCCTGCTCTGCAATTTTATGTAACAAAGAAAAAGTAATGTTGGGCTTATCGTGATATCGCGGAGGGACAGAAAGTCCAACAGCCGTCAAATCCTTAAATATTAAAAGCGGTTTCACTCCCATGTGCTTGATCACGGCTTCTATCCTCGATTCGCTACAAATAATATCAATAGCCTTGGAATTTTGCGAAAAGCGAAACCATTCATCATTTTTCGGTTTGATGCTTTTCTGCACGAGAGGCAGACTGGAAATCGTAGCAGAAGTTTTTTCAAAAACAATTTCGACAAGTGGCGTCTTCACAGTCATGCCATCTATTTCCACTTCCTTCACCAGCGGAGTCACACCTTTTATTTTTCTCTTCAGCCGGGAGAGAGCCATAATGATAGTCGGCAGTTTCACCTGCTTTTTTGTTTTTTTCTCTACTTCATCATGAATGACCCTCGCATACCTCGACAAATTCAAAATTCCGCGCGACAAGCAAAAAATCGCTTCATGGTCTCCCTTGATTATTTCTTCAATTTTGTCTCCTACTTTTATCATTGTTATGTTTATAACATATTTTTATATTTAACACAAATTATCAATTTATTTCACAATTAATAAAGTACCTTGTAAAGTGGTAGAAGTTCATTAACAACAAAATAAGGAGAAAAACACTATGACTATTACACCAAAACAGATTGCGGCTCTGAAGTACTTAATCTTCATTGCTAAAGACGGAACTGAGCTCTCAAAGCGGATACTGGCATTTCTCATCGATCGGTCGGAAGGGCTGACAAAGCCAGTATGTCTCACGCTCTGGGCAGACCGTGAGGGATATACTGGTGATGAAATTCATGCCGCCGCCTGGGAAGCCGATGCGATATGGAGTTGTAATGGCACAACCCACCTGAATGAAATCCTCTTTGCAATGGGAAGTAAACTTCTTCCTTGCAGTCACTACGGTGATTTTGATCCAGCGCGTAAGAAAAAGTTCAACTCAGCTGGCATATTTGCTGGTGTGCCTCTCTCAATGGTGCGTAATTCCAAACCAGAGAAACGTCGTGAATCTCTTCGCGAAGATATGCCAACGCGCTACACATTCTGGCTCGCAAAGACTTACTACTCACGAAAAGTAACGCATATCGTTACAACACGTGAGGAACTCGAAAAAATTGACCTAAAAAAATCGGGTCTATACAAAGACGAATAACAACAAAATAAAGGAACACTATGAAAAGAAAACTGTTACTGTGTCTGGATGACTGCCTTGATCAAGCTAGTTATCATAAAATGGACTTATCAGAGTTTGGGAAGGAAAAAAAATTCCTAATCAAGTTGCCGGACGGACCACTTTTGAATCCATCAACGATCATATGGTTATTCAAATTTAGTTTTAAAATCAATAATTTACTCATCTACTCCCCAAAAGATAACACTTACATCTTTCAAGTAAGCTTTGCCAGTAATTGGAGTCCGGCTGATTATGTAAAATTAAAAAAAGAACTCTATGAACATTTAAAGAAGGAATGGGAAACCGTTGGCTAGAAAAGTTTAATAGTCATCAAAGAAACAACGACTTCCTCTTTCCAGCAATGCACCAATCGTCGCGCATCGCGAGCCCAGACAACCGTCTGGGCTTTTTTCTTTTAAGTAAATTCTATGCTATCATTTTACAGTATGAATCACGCCAGACTAGACCAGCTTTCGGATGGAATATTTGCCATCGTCATGACGATTCTTGTTTTCCAGATTAAATTGCCAGCCATCTGGGGACCGATAGACAATGCAGACCTTTGGTTAGAAATTCAAAAATTAATACCATTATTTTTGAGTTATGCTTTGAGTTTCGCCCTGCTTTTTACTTATTGGAGAGCGCATCATTTTTTTGTAACCATTTATGCAAAAAATGTGGACTCAATGCTCATAAATATCAACGCTTTATTTTTCATGCTGATAAGCTTGGTCCCCTTCTCGGCCTCCATTCTGGGACAATTCAGCAACAATGAACTGTCTGTCATCATATTCGGCATTCATATAATATTGATTGGTTTAACATTATACTGGATGCGAAGATATGTGATTTACTCACCGCACATTCAAAATCCGGAAATGAGCGAGAGGGAGATTCGCGGTAGCACCGTTCGCACACTCGCTCCGGTAGTTTTCGCAATTATCGCTATACCACTTTCATTTTTAAGCATTAAATTTTCTCTGGTTTTATTTACTCTAGCCGTGATTTTCAATCTCTCCTCCTACAGCACGCGAATTTCTGAGAAATTTTTAGTCGCAGCAGAAAAAAAATAATTTAGCATTTACTTACAATCGTTTCTTATTTTTAAAATTCAATCTACGCTATGGCGTAGACATTATTATTTGCTCAATTCTTTATCTAGCCTTTTTGCTTCAGCCCATGCCAGTTCATAAATTTTTTTCATCGCATCGGTTATTTCAGTGCTTTCAATTTTGTGATAACATTAAGTCATTATGGAAGAAATACCAAAAAAAGAATCCCCAGTGACACCAATGTCAGAAGGAAAACCTGAGAAGTTAGACCTTCCCGTAAGAATATCTAATATTGGAGGAAGATATTTACTGTCCTTTTCTTCTCAAAAAGCGGCTGAAAAATTTGTCGTGGCCTTCTGGAAACAGGTAGATGTCGTTAGAAGAACGCCTGCGTTGGATAGCATTTCTAGTCGTTTTGAATCGGGAATGTGGCATCCGAGTCAACAGTTAGACTCCAGTTGCCGGACGGGCATGATAGCCGCCACCAACGAAGAACAAAAAAAAGACGGAGTAACCACTATTGTCTACATAAATGGGAATACGGGAGCTCTTCAGCCATGGGGTGTTGATGCGTTGAAGAAATTAGTTTCTATATAAGATTGTATCTGCCGTTTCATATTGCTAAAATTCAATCTACGCTATGGCGTAGACATTATTATTTGCTCAATTCTTTATCTAGCCTTTTCGCTTCCGCCCATGCAAGCTCATATACTTTTTTCATAGCATCGGCAATTTCATGAGACTCGATAATAATACCTAGCTTTTCTCTCCAAGAAGCAATCATGACTTTGTCGTCATAAATGTTTATTTCCGGAGAAAAATAATATTTATCAGATGGAACAAATGCTATTTCTCTTTTTTCCTCTATATCATGAGTTTTGCGCTCTCGTCCGGCCGGGGTTTCTGGAACAATCGCTCTAATTGATATATTTTTTCCGGCACGCCTTTTGTAATATTCTGGAAAATAATTTGGTAATGCTTTATGCATATCATCGATTGTTGCATAAGCACGAATTGATTCTGAACTAGTTAAAGTATCTTCGTATACTCGCTCTAGGCCTTCTTTTCCTTCGTAAAATCTAATACGAGGGCGATTTTGTTTCGCGTGTAAAAGCTCGAGTTCTGGTATAATTTCCTCTGACTTTTTTATACGCTCCGCATTTTGCTCTACCACTCTTTTTAAATATGCTGTGATGGCCTGCGGCGCTTCAACTGCATATTCTGACTTCGGTTCCTTACCGGAAACAGAAACTAGTCCTTTATTAGAAAGCGACCCTAAAATATCATAGCTCGTTGTTCTATTTATTCCAGCTTTACTGCTGATTTGTCTAACTGTGCCTTTTCCTAACTCTAAAAGAGCAACATACACAATCGTTTCTTTCTTGCTAAATCCAAAAGACTGAAGGTTGAGTTTGAGTTCTTCATTTGTATCTTTCATACATTCATTCTAGTCTAGAAAAGATTTTGTGTCAATTATTTTCCACAAAATTATGTTGATAAGTATAAATATATTGATAAATATATGTATGTAGTTATTTTTATTGACGAAATTTATTGACAATGATACTTAGTACGCATATTATATTATGATAATGATTAAATATATAGAAAGCGGAATATCTGGAAAGGGTCTAGGATTTCACTACCTTCAATCAATCAAAAACCTTGCCTTGAGTTGCCAAATTAAGGGCATCGTCTTTACAAGACCCGACGGTAGTATTAGAGTTTTAGCCAAAGGAGAAGAAGGAGATTTGATGGAGTTTGCGAACAAACTCGAAAGAGAAAGTAATTCCCGTGAAATAGAAAATTTCTATACAAAGTGGGGCGAACCAAATAAAGATCTGGAGATTTTTTATATAGTAGCTAGATAAAAAATTATGCAAAAAATTTGCAGAACTTGTAAAAAAAATTTTGAAATAAGAGATGAAGATCTTAATTTTTACGAACAAGTAAAGACTGTTCCCCCACTCTACTGCCCTGACTGCCGTGCAATGCGCCGTTTGGCTTTTCGCAACGAAAGAACATTTTATAAAAGAAAATGCGATCTCTGCAAACAAGACATAATTTCTTTATATTCCGCGAATTCCCCTTTCAAAGTCTATTGTTCACCATGTTGGTGGTCTGACAAGTGGAATCCAAAAAGTTTCGCTCAAGATTACGATCCAAACAAAACTTTTTTTGAGCAATATGGGGAATTACAGAGAAAAGTGCCGAGATTGTCATTAATGAACCTGAATGCAGTAAGAACCGATTATGCAAATGGAACGTCGGACAACAAGGACTGCTATTTAATTTTCGCCGGCGAATATAATGAAGATTGCATGTATAGCAGACTGATTCAAAAATGCAAGGGGTGCATTGATTGTGCTTTTATTCACGTTTCTGAACTCTGTTACGAATGCATCGATGTTCGTGAATGCTTCAAATGTATGTACTCTGAACAATGTCAGTCTTCAACTGATTTACTATTCTGCTACAACATGCGCAATTCTAATAATTCCATTTTTTGTGCCAATGGTAGAAATATCTCTAACTCAATATTAAATGTAAAATATACAAAGGAAGAATATGAAAAGAAAAAGAAAGAAATTCTTGCTAGTTATGAAACTATTGAGCAAGTAAAAAGAGAATTTGAAGAGTTAAAAAGTAAGACGATGGTGAAATACGCATCAATGACAAAATGCCACAATGTGACCGGCGATTATTTGCATAATTGCCATGATGGCGTAAGAGTTTTTGACACGACCGGCACAAAAAATTGTTCTTATGTTGCTGATGCTGAAGAATCAATTGATAGCCAAGATTGCAATAATTTTTACTACAAAAATGAGCTCTGTTACAACATGATGGGGGTACTACAGAGCAGTAAATGCAAAAATGACGCCTTTATTTTTTATTCCAATGAGGTGGAATACTCTGAAAATTGCCACAATCTCACGAGCGCCATCGGATGCAACGCAATTCGCAAAGGTCAGTACATGATTCTCAATAAAGAATACAATAAAGAAGATTTTTACAAAATCAAAGAGCAAATTGATGAACAGATGAAAAAAGATGGTAATTATGGACAATTTTTCCCACCGGAGCTTGCCCCTTTTGGTTTTAATGAAACACTTGGATTTGATTATTATCCAACGACAAAACAAGAAGCCAAAGAAAAAGGTTTTAATTGGCAGGATCAAACGACCGGCACTTATGGCAAGGAAACTATCAAAGAAAAAGACATGCCCCTGACTATCGCGGAAGTTACAGAAGACCCGCCTGCTCCCGACCAAAAGGGAGGGCGGGCAGGTATTTTGAATGAAATTTTGGTCTGTAAAGACTGCAGGAAGAACTTTCGCATCACTAAAGCAGAGTTAGATTTTTATAAGAGAATGGGACTCCCCTTGCCACACAAAGATTTCGAATGCCGGCATCAAGACCGCATGAAAAAAAGAAATCCTAGGAGACTCTGGCATCGTTCTTGTATGTGTGAACTTAAAAACCACATTCACAACACGGAAATATGCCCCAATGAATTTGAAACCTCCTACTCCCCCGGCCGCCCCGAGATAGTTTACTGCGAAACTTGTTACCAGAAGGAAGTCTCATAAAAATACGAATAAAATAATTTTTTAAGGGGTTTGGCGAGTAAAAAGTCATGTTATGACTTTTTACTCGAGCTTCAATTCAGGATTTTTTAAAGTCAAATTTTTTTATTAAAAATCCGTACCGGCAAAAAATTGATTTTATGAGTATTTTTACTTTCTTACACCGTGTTTTTCGTGAAGTTTTGCGATTTCTTTCTCTTCAAGTTCCTCTTTTTTTTCTTTTCCATGCGCACCAAGCGCTTTTAATTCGCTGTCGCTGAGCATATTTAGAGATTTAACTAATTCCGACAGACTTTCCACTGTATTTTTCTCCGGCGCATCCAATACTTCTTCGAGCAACGCATGTAAAATCCATCCCATCCGCGGCCCCGGCATAATGCCAAGTTCTTTAATCATAAATTCTCCATCAATTTTAAGCTGGCCGACCGATATCGGGTCTCGCAGGGCTTCTTCGATCATCGCGAAGTATTTTCGCAGGCGGTACGGCGCTTCTTTTTTCTTCATCCCTGCCCTATCGCATTCGCGAACATTCATTAAAGTCCAGATATTTTCTTTCCCGACTTTTACAATAATTCTGCGCACGGCGGAGAGCGTGATTAACTCCGTATCAGAAAAAAACATGTGATTGTGCACAAGCTTGGATACCAATTCAATATCTTTTTTAGGAAATTTTAATCGCTCCATTATTTTTTTCGTCATTTTCGCTCCAACAACATCGTGGCCGTAAAAGGTATATTTTTTCTTAGCTCCACCGTCAATCAATTTCTCAGGTCCTGTTGAAATCTGTCCCGGGGCAGATTTCAACCCCGGGTCCCTATCCCGGCCAGACCGTTCGAAATTGTTTGTCGGTTGCGCTAAATGCCGCGTACGAGGTTTCCCAATATCGTGAAAAAGCGCTGCAAGCCTTACCTCTAAAGGCCAATTTTTATCTGCGGCATGCTGAGTGGCGACAAGCAAATGATTCCAAACATCATAAATATGTTCACCTAATTGCTCACACCCTATCCCCTCTTCTAACTCCGGAATAATATTTTTCAATAATCCAAATTTTTGCAACATAACAATTCCATTCGCAGGACTTTCTGACATAATTATTTTTACGAACTCATCTCGAATTCTTTCCGCAGAAATTTTTTTAATTAAATCCGAATTTTTTAAAATGCTTTCAGTTGTTTCTGTCGAAATAGAAAAATTAAGTTGCACCGCAAATCTAACTGCCCGCAACATTCGTAAAGCATCTTCGACAAATCTTTCATCGGCATTCCCCACTGTTCTCAAGATTTTGTCTTCAATGTCCTTTAGCCCCTCAAACATATCCGTTAAACCAGAGTTACCTTTTGATGTCCGATAAGCCATCGCGTTGATAGTAAAGTCACGTCTTTTAAGATCATCCTCTAACTTGTCACTGAATTTTACTTCATCCGGATGTCTAAAATCGCTATATTTTGCCTCAATTCTATATGGTGTAACCTCGACAATCCTATATTCTGGCGTTTCATACGAAACGTCTCCTTGTGATGTTTCTTGTGAAACATCCTTTTGGGACGTTTCATGAGTAACATATACTCCAACAGTCCCAAAATTGTTTTCATATACAGTCTTTTCAAAAAGACCGACAATCTGTTCGGGCTTTGCATTGGTTGTAATATCCCAATCTTTAGGCATCCTATCCATTATTAGATCCCTGACACATCCTCCGACTAGGTATGCTTCATAACCACCCTTCTCGAGAGTTTCTGTAACAGATGAAACTTCTTTGGGTATTTTTGAAACTAAATTTTTATAATTATTCATTTATTTTGTGGTCAGGCATAGTTTTCTGCTGAAAACTTGCACGACCCTGGCTCGCGCCGTCGCGCTCCGCCTCGCATAAAGTGCCCCGCACTTTGTGCGCCCGGCAGGAATCGAACCCACATCCACGGTTCCGAAGACCGGTACTCTATCCGTTGAGCTACGGGCGCAAAAATTTTGATTAATAATGTTATTATTTTACACTATTTAAAAAAATTGGCAAATAATGCTTATTTTATAAGCTCATTTTACAATTGCGCTTAGTTAGATAAAATACTATAATGGAATACAATTCGAATCAATAAATTATTCTTGAGTTAGCTTGCGGCCATAATTTAGTGGTAAAATACGATCTTGCCAAGATTGAGATAGGAGTTCGATTCTCCTTGGCCGCATAAAGAACATGTATGTCCTTTATCTACAGCTCTGTTAAATAAAGACTTAATTGGAATGTGGATAACTATGTTAATAATGTTCATAAAGGACATAACAGAAATTTGTCTCTTTGACCGATTTTGTTAAAAATACGTTGTTAAATAAGGATATTATAGTAAAAGACATAAAATTTTATATTCTGTTTCACATGAAACATTTTTCTCATTGAACTATAAAAAGCCAGTAAATATAACATAATAGAAATGCCTAAAGTATTTACGTCAGAAAGACAAAAAATTGGAGAAATTGGTGAAAATGTGGCTGTAAAGTTTCTCGTGAAACATGGTTTTTCAATAATGGATAGGAATTATACCAAAAAATGGGGTGAAATTGATATTGTCGCTGAAAAAAATGATAAAATATACTTTATTGAAGTTAAATCTGTTGCACGTGAAACATTAAGTGAGGTTACTCATGAAACAATGGATCAATATAAACCTGAAGACAACATGCACCCATGGAAACTAAAAAGACTTGCGCGTATAATTCAAACTTATCTATTGTATAAAAATCTGGATGAAAAGGAATGGCAGGTAAATTTATTGGTTGTTTTTTTAGGTCTAAAGGACAAAAATGCAAAAATTAAAGTAGTGGAAGATATTATTTTATGATATATTGGGTCAGTATAAAATAGACGGGCCGTAGTATACCGGTAGTACAAGTGCTTTGGGAGCATTTAGACTGGGTTCAATTCCCAGCGGCCCGATAGGGAAGCAGGAGGCAGATTTATCTGCTTCTGATGGGAATTGAAAGGCTTTTCGTTGTCACGCCTGTGGCGTGATCGAAAAGCGCCTAATAAAAATGAGCTGCTTCATTTTTATTCTAATCCTTTCAGGAATTGCCTATGTGAGGCTGGAGCCGAACAGGCAATCGGGGCTATGTAATAGCCAATTCCCAGCGGCCCGATATGTTGTGAATTTACCCAGACTGGGTTCAAGTCACACATCGTTTTCTGTTGAAAATGTGCGCGACCCCGCCTCGCGCTCTAAAAGTCATAATATGACTTTTAGCACTCCGGCCCTTGCATTCTGCACGCGTTCGAATGCAAGCCCAGCGGCCCGACAGGGAAGCAGGAAACAGATTTAAAAAATTATGACTTCAATCGCCTTACTTTTTACACTTTCATCAATCGGAATCAGCGAAACCATTTATCTGATACGTAAAAGAGTTGCTGCAGAGCAGCCGATCTGCCCGATCGGAGGTAATTGTGCAATCGTATTAACTAGCAAATATAGCAAATTTTTTATTATCCCCAACGACATTCTGGGGTTGATAACTTACATCATAATTTCGGTCATCGCCGCCTTTTTAGTGATCGGAGTCTCGCCAATACCGCTGTGGAGTATGGCGATTAAAATTCTGGTAAGCATAGCCTCCATTATGTCTTTTGTTTTTACCTATCTTCAGTGGCGCGTCATCCGCGCTTGGTGTTTTTGGTGTTTAATGTCGGCCTGTACAATTTGGCTGATGGGGATTATTATATTAGTGAGCGGAAATATATAGAATATATGCATAAAACTTCGTTTCATATTTTGAGAGTCGGATTGGCTATTACTTTTCTTTGGATCGGCATCTTAATTATTAAGGACCCTGAGGCATGGGGAGGGTATTTACAGCCATGGGCTGCCAGCCTGCTTCCGATACCTATTAAAGAGGTGATGATCGGGACGGGAGTTGTAGATATTGCGATTGGATTTCTTTTTTTAATCGATTCTTTTATATGGATTGTGGCCCTGGTGGGAGCAATTCATTTGATTATTGTTCTTACGACGAGCGGCATTAATGAAGGAACGGTCAGAGACATTGGAATTTTGTCAGGAGTTATAGCTCTGATGGCGGATTCACTACCTGCAACTTTTGTTAAAAAAATAAAATCTTGGCAAAAAGAGAATAAAATGTAGAAACATTAAATTGTTTTTAATGCTCTTTTGAGGTATAAATTTATCTAGGACCTTACTTGGCGGGGTTAGTTTAATGGTAGAACTACAGGTTTCCAACCTGTTGGCGGGAGTTCGATTCTCCCATCCCGCACTATGATTATATTGATAAGCATCGGAGCGCTCATTTCCACTTTTCTCGGAGGTATCTTTGCGTTACGTTTTA
>DATHJV010000105.1:0-14199 GCA_035489645.1 Minisyncoccota bacterium
AGATGCGCCAATTATAATACCAGCAGCAGTTCCGAGCATACCTTACAACTTCGGTTCCACGACTCTCAAAAGTGGAAGCACCGGCGAAGCAGTCAAAGAAATAGAGCGGTTCCTAAACAGTACTCTTAACCTAAGTTTAGAGCAGAATGGTGTATTAGACGAGAAAGTAACTACCGCGATTAAAAAGTGGCAAAGTAACAATGGATTGGTGGCCGACGGCATCATCGGCGCAAAGACGAAGGCAATTATGTACACTTCAGTGAACCAGAAAGCATTACCCGTTTCACCCCCTTCAGAATTTGTCCCCGCTTTACGATATGTAGATAAAATAACCGGAAATATTTACCAGACTTTCGCGGACAAAATAATTGAGCGGAAATTTTCAGGAACAATAATTCCCAAGGTATATGACGCCTATTTTGGCAACCAAGGAGAGTCAGTCATCATGCGATATTTAAAACCGGATGAGAAAACGATAGAAACTTTTGTCGGCATTCTTCCGAAAGAATTATTGGGGGTAGAGACAACGGGAAATAGCGAAGTTAAGGGATCTTTTCTGCCGGACAATGTCAAAGATATCAGTACATCACCTGACGCGTCAAAAATATTTTATTTATGGGATAGCGCAGACAACATGATCGGCACTACTTTAAATTTCTTAAACAACAAGAAAGCCCAGATATTTGATTCTCCATTTACGGAATGGCTGTCATTTTGGCCAAATAGCAATCTAATTACCCTCACGACTAAACCTTCGGCTAATATTCCCGGGTATATGTATTCGATGGACTCGACTGGTAAAAGTTTAACTAAAATATTGGGCGATGTAAACGGGCTTACGACCCTAGGCAGTCCAGACGGAAAACTGATTCTTTTCAGTGACAATAATCTTGCGCTCAATGTTTACCACAGCGATACAAGAAATTCCGATTTACTGGGAATAAAAACTCTGCCCGAAAAATGTGTCTGGGGGAGGGCGAGCGACACTCTTTACTGCGCAGTGCCGAAAACGATTGCGTCCGGAGAATATCCGGATGCTTGGTACCAAGGAGAAGTGTCATTCTCGGACCAGATTTGGAAAGTAGACATCAAAACCGGAAATGCGACTTTAATTCTGGACCCTGCCACTATCCTAGGAGGGGGAGAGATTGATGGCGTAAAACTTGCTCTTGATGAAGGCGAAAATTATTTATTTTTCGTAAATAAAAAGGATTCTTTCCTCTGGAAACTGGATTTGAAATAAAGGGTATCCAACCCTTCGTTTACTGCTCGGCTCGGAAATGCAAAGGACTACTTTTTGCATTTCTCTCTCTATGACGCAAATAAAAAAAATCTTTAAAATAAACTTTTGGAGGGGTTGCGAGGCTGACGAGCTGAGCCTTCAGCCCAGCCCCACTTTAAAAATTCAAATTTATAAAGAAATTAAAATTTTTACATAATCGATTATTGAAAGTGGAGCTGGACGTACCGGAAAAAGTTTTTTTTAAGATTTTTTAAATTCCACCGACGTATTTAATAACCACCCGGCGAGTGTGTCCCATGCCGGTGGATTCAGTCTTCAGGTCGGTTGCATTAGATAAAAATTCGTGCACAATTCTGCGCTCAAAGGCCGACATCGGATCAACTTCGATATTTGATTTGAAATATCTAGCCCTCTCTCCCATCATATGAGCTACCGCCCGAATATTTTCTACCCGCCGCTTTTGGAAACCATTAATATCGATGATAATACTACTACGAGAATTACTTTCGGTCCCGACCTCTGCCCCAATCCCGACTTTGGTCGAGATTGCCTTGGCTTCAATAATCCTGTGAACCAGATGGTTTAGAGCGTGTAATCCTTCTCCGTCACCTGAGAGATAAAAATGCGGTTCGCCAACTGTAACTGAAACCCACGTATTTTTAGGTCCGTCTGAAGTTACGGAAATTTCTTTCAGCTTAATTCCTGTCTTTTCAATCAATTTTTCTATTAAATTTTGAATTTCAGCATTATCCATAAAATTATTTTATTACAGTTTTAAAGTTTTTCTCTCTTTTTACATAAATCTGCTGACCTACCATAAATAAATTACTGGTAATCCAATATAACGCAACTGCTCCAGAAATACTATAAGCAATAAAAGCAACAATAAACGGGAAAATATATTTCATCTGCATACTCATGCTTTTAGCAAAACTTTCCGAAAAATTCCCGGCCGAATCATCAGTATTGCCCGAAGGGGAGGGCTTTGGCATAAATTGCGCCTGTAAATATTGAGATACTCCCGCTAAAATAGCCAAAATCAGACTTTTCTTACTTATATCCAGAATTCCCAAGAAAATCATATTAGTATGCCCGGAGACATGTATAAATGAATAAAGTAATTCACTTTTAAAATTTATGCCTTTGGAGAAGACATAATATAGAGCCAAAATAATCGGAATCTGAATTAAAACCAAAAGACATCCGGAAAAAGGGTTTACCTTATGCTTTTTATACAGCTCAAAAGTGAGTCGTGCCTGTTCTTCTTTGCTTGCTCCGCCCCCCTTAATTTTATTGAGCTCCGGAGTAAGGATACTCATCTCCGCCTGACTTTCAATCGATTTTTGCGATAATGGAAAAAGAATAATTTTTACAATAAAAGTGAGGATTATAACCGCAAGCCCTACGTCTCCGCCAGGGATAATTGAAACTAAAAATGCCAAAGAATTCAATAATGGCTGGTACAAAACCACGGTCCAGATATTTGAGAGCATTCTCCCATTCTATATTAAAATATCTAAAAATCAAAGGATGAAATTATTCCGGCCTGAGACTGGCAACTTTCCCCCTAAACCGGGTCAATGGTAGTGAATTTTGACGATGCGCGAAGTGCCCTATGGGGCTTCGTCAAAATCTACTACCGGGTCAATGTGATTTTTCTGCCACTGATGACAGCGAAGAATGCGGAAAAATCCCAGACGTATGCCCTTAAACAAGCCATATTTTTTTATCGCCTGCTTTGTATATTCCGAACAAGTGGGATAAAAAACGCAACTAGGTTTTATTAAAACAGAAATGTTTCTTTGATAGAAATTAATTAATTTTATTGAGTATATTTTTAATTTCATTGGATATGACGGAAATATCATCCCTCGGTTGTAGACCCTTCGGAAGTAGCCCAACGGGAGAGCCTACGGGCGGAGCCTGATATTTTTTAAAGATAAAAACTCCCTGAATACCTGGCGCGAGGCTACCTAAATAGTTTTTTAATGCAGAATATCCCAGGCGCCTCAAACGATTTCTCTCTACAGCGCTTTTAGCGATATTTTTAGGCGCGATAAAGGAAATCTTGCCTTCATCTCCGTCTATATTTAAAAATTTAAAAATTAAATTGTCAGAGTTAATAGATTTTCCTTCCTTAAAGAGAAGATCAATGCCTTTTTTATTTACTCTGTACTTTTTTGGGAGCATGCCGAGAGAAATATTAAACAGACAACCTTTTTCTGCCTTTTTGACGCCTTCGCAGTAGCACTCTTCGGCCGGTTTTAGTCCTAGATCTAACCAAAAACCCGTGACTACGCGCTCTTTTTCTCTTTTTAGGTTTATAAGTAAATGACATACTGGTTGAGTATAGCTGAGTATTTGTTTTATGTCAAAAAAAATTTCAGAAATATGCTTATCCACAGATTATCAACATAGTTAATAAGTTATTGTAGGTTTTGTTTATTGAGCAAATAGTATATTATGTTACTAGTGAATCCGGTTGTAAAAAATTGCCTGAAAGAAAATTAACACTATAAATATAATGACTTTTTCTAATATTTTTAAAAAAGCGGCCTACCCTTTAAAAGTGATGCCATTTTTCATTACGAGATGAACACTAAACAGCTTTGGAAAAATTGTCTGGTTGAAATTGAAGCAGGTATTTCCAGGGCGAATTTTAGCACCTGGTTTAAAAATACATCTATTATTAAAGAAGATACGGGTGTTATTTATATAGGTGTGCCGAATGAATTCGTCCGTGATTGGCTAATGAATAAGTATCATAAACTTATTACCAAAACCGTAGCTGATGCTTACGAAAATATGCGAGCTGTGGAATACACTATTACTAAAACAGAGGTAGTGGAGCAGGAATCGACTGGGAGGGCTGACAATACGAGTTATATCAACAAAGAACTGCCATTGAAAGATCTTTATATAAATCCGGAGGACAACTTAAACCCGCGATATCATTTTAATTCTTTTATTGTGGGATCTTTTAATGAAATGGCTTACGCGGCCTCTCAGGCAATAATAAAAAATCCGGGGACACTTTATAATCCATTTTTCATCTATGGAGGCACAGGGCTCGGCAAAACTCATTTAATACAAGGCGTCGGGAATTCAATAAAAGAAAAATATCCGAATAAAAAGGTGCATTACATGACTCTGGAGAAATTTGCTACTGATTTTATAAATTCTCTGCAGAATAACAAGGCAAATTCTTTTAAAGAAAAGTACCGAAAATATGACCTTTTAATCATCGATGATATCCAATTTATCGGTAAAATGGAAAAAATTCAAGAAGAGCTTTTTCATACGTTTAATACTTTTCATGAAAATAATAAGCAGATTATTTTTTCTTCAGACAAACATCCTAATTATATCCCGGAACTGGCGGACCGATTAAAATCTCGTTTTGCCGCTGGAATGATAGTAGACATATCTCCACCTGAGTATGAGTCTCGCCTCGCAATATTAAAAGTGAAAATGCAAGAACTTGACATTGATTTAGACCAAGAAATATTGGAATATGTTGCGCTCGCGGTAGATGGTAACATCCGGGAACTCGAAGGAAATCTAAATATCATAGTCTGCCAATACCACTTAAAAAATAGGCCCCTAACGCTCGTCGAAGTAAAAAACCTATTAAAAAACAACATGAGACCGAAGAAAAATATGGCGATAAAAGATGTTGTAAAAATAGTCAGTGAGCATTACAAATTAGAGGAGGCCTCGATTTATGAAAAAACCAGAAAAAAAGAGATAGTCAAGGCAAGACAAGTGGTGATGTATCTACTTCGAGAAGATTTTAACGTGTCCTACCCCTTAATTGGACAAAAACTAGGCGGGAAAGACCACACAACGGTAATCCATTCATGTTTAAAAATTAAAAACGATTTGAAAAACGACGTACAACTTTTACAAGAATTGGACCAAATACGAATAATGTTTAAGTAGTTAAAAGTTATTAGACTTATATTAAAAACAAAAATCTAAAAATATCTTTATAAATTTAAACGAAATGGAGTTATCCACTTATTCAATAACCTAATAGTATTAATAAATTAAATATAAAAGATATATACATATGAAACTTGAATGTAAAATCGAAGAGATAAAAAATAAAATTTTTCAAACAGAAAGAATCACGGGTAAAAATTTAACTTTACCGATTTTAAATTCAATTCTATTGGTTGCGTCCGGAAAATATTTAAAACTAAGATCTACAAACTTAAGCCTTGGTATTGAAGTTGAAATTCCGGCAAAAATTGAAAAAGAGGGGATTGTGGCTATTTCCGGATCAATATTAAACGGTATTTTTTCTAATATTTTTCAAAATGAAAGCGTTTATCTTGAAAGTGTGGATGGTAACCTGTTTATTCAAACCAAGAAAAGTAAAATAAAATTAAAAGGCCAACCCCATGACGATTTTCCAACTATACCCATCGTTTCTGGAATGAATTTTGAAATAGACTCAAAAAAGTTAATTGACGGAATAAAGTCGGTTTATTACAGTTCTGCCATATCTGATATAAAGCCTGAAATTTCAAGTGTTTTTATTTATACTAATGAGGATAATTTAGTGTTTGTTTCAACTGATTCATTTCGATTAGCGGAGAAAAAAATTAAAATAAAAGGACTTCCTGAAATTACTGGAATACTTATTCCACACAAGAATGTGTCAGAAATATTGAGAGTTTTTGGAGAGACGCCATCTCTTATTAAAGTATCTTTCAATAAAAATCAAATTTCCTTTTCAACCGATAATGTTTATCTAACTTCCCGAGTAATTGACGGAGTTTTTCCTGATTATCGTCAGATAGTCCCCAAAACCTCGGCGACCAATGTGATCGTTTTAAAGCAAGACTTGTTGAATGCTCTAAAGATTTCCAATATCTTTTCAGATAAATTTAATCAAATAAATCTAAAAATTTCCCCGAAAGAAAAAATTTTTGAACTCTCTTCCGCTAATAATGATATCGGGGAAAATAAAACATACATCGATGCCGCTTTAACGGGAGAAAATATCGAACTCGGTTTTAATTATAAATATTTTCTAGATTGTTTTCAGTCAATCAATACAGATAGCCTGTCTATTAAATTCTCCGGAACTATGAGCCCGCTCGTCATTTCTCCGGTCTCTGATTCGTCTTTTATTTATCTCATCATGCCGATGAATCGATGACTTGCGCCTGGAGCCAGGATTTTAATTTATTGACTTACTTTGAATGTTAGAGTTGCCTCGTTGCTGTTATAGATGCTGTCGTGGGCGACTATTTTGAGTTCATTCTCGCTCTGTAAGTCATCCAACTCTTTCGGAATGAAAGAAAATGGGGTTGCCGGATCATATGTTCCCAAATACATATCATTTACGAAGACGTCTACTTTAATCAGCGGATAACGGCCGGAGCCTGTGACCTTTAGATTTATTTTTTGGTTAGGCGAATAAATGGTATCACTACTCGGCTCAAGAATTGAGATATTTGGTTTGGATGAGTCAGTATGCACGTCGTCTTCTCCCCCTGGCTTATCACTTGGAGTTGTTATTTTATATCTTCCACTATTTTGCGCCCACCAATTTTGAATGGGTATTTCCCAGTGGTTAAATTGCGGGTCGTCGCTTGGGTTCGCGGGCGGCGGACCGGTTATATTATTTTTATCCACCCAATAAAGAATTGAATGAACATTGGTTATTATTTTTTCCTCCTTAGTTTCGCTCGGCGTGTATGTTGTCGCCAATTTTCCGGAAATTTTGTCAATGAAAAAATTTTCATTGCCGAGCCAGCTGCCGCGCAGCGCCGGTTTCACCGCGCTCGGGTCAACGTCTAAGTCTGGCGCTTCAAATTTTTCATCCGGTAAAGTTTTTAACGCTTCATTTATAAATTGATTCCAGATTGGTCCGGCGACTGCCGCGCCTCCTTTTTTCATTGGAACGTTATCGTTATTACCAGCCCAGACCCCCACTGCTATATTAGGAGTGTATCCAATAGTCCAGGCGTCTTTGTTATTATTGGTTGTTCCAGTTTTTACTGCTACATCGCGCCCGGGTATAAAGAGAGCCGAATGTGAGCCAAAAGTTGGGACACGGGCTTTTTCGTCTGACAAAATGTTGGAAATGGTGAGCGCTGTATTTTTGGGCAAAACGTCTTGCGTACGTGGGCTAAATTCTTCCAAGATGTTTCCATTATTATTCTCAATTTTCAGGATTCCGGTGTAAGGATTTCTTATTCCATCATTCCCAAATACTCCATAAGCGGATGTCATATCGAGCAGTGATACTTCTCCGCCTCCGATAACGAGCGTAAGCCCGTATCGGCTGGGGTCACTCAGAGTGCTGATCCCCATATCCTCGGCTGTTTTCAATGAATTAGGAAGTCCCGCTAAATAAAAAAGTTTTACCGCGACAATGTTAATAGATTGCGCCAAAGCATCCCGCAGGGACATTGGCCCGCGGAATTTTCCGTCAAAATCATCAGGCATATAGCAGTCATTTTGATTGTGCCCGGGGAGAGCTTTGCCGGAGGCGTCACAGGTAGTTTGGAATTCCGTTGGCAGGTCAAAGAGTACCGTGTCAGGAGTAAAACCCTTGTTGAAGGCTGTAGCGTAGATAAAGGGCTTAAAAGATGACCCTGGCTGCCTTGAGGCGGTAGCGACGTTGAAATTCCCATCTATTTCCTTGTCAAAATAGTCTCGGGAACCGATCATCGTCAAAATCTGTCCTGTTTTCGGATCGATTGCGACCAGAGAGGCATTTTTCCCGTTCCAATCCTTTTCATTTTGCAATGCGCCGTCTTTGACTATCTGTTCTCCTTTAGCCTGCAGATCATAGTCTAACGTTGTTGTCACTTTAAGCCCGCCCTTATCCAGCATTTCACTACCATATTTTTGCTCTAGATAGTCTTTAATAAAGAAGACAAAATGGGGCGCCAGTATTCCTCCCGTTGATTGCGGGACAAAAGTAACAACTTCGCTTTTTGCTTTGTCGTACTCATCTTTTTTTATAAAATTAAGCTCTAACATTCGAGAGAGCACCAGATTTTTTCGAGCTTCCAGCTTATCTCTGTTCTTTCCGTAAGGCGACAGCGTGGTCGGTGATTGGGGGATAGACGCCAAATAAGCCGCTTCGGCCAGCGTCAAGTCAATCGCGTCTTTGCCGAAATAAGTCTTGCTGGCTTCTTCGATTCCGTAGATGGTTCCGCCGTAGGGCGCTTCATTTAGATAATATTCCAGAATTTTATCCTTCGGTATGGAATTGTCTATTTTAATCGAGAGAACCCATTCTTTTATTTTTCTGGTGTATGATTTTTCAGAAGTTAATAGAGTATTTTTTACTAATTGTTGAGTGATAGTGGAGCCTCCCTGGGTGCGACCGGTGCCAAAAAAATTAGCCAAGATGGCTCGAACGATAGAAGCAAGTCTTATTCCGCCGTGATTATAAAATTCAGAATCTTCAATCGCCACCGTTGCATTTTTGATATTTACGCTCATGGCATCGCTCGTTATGTCACTCCGCTTTGTGTCATTATGCAAGTCATAGAGCAGAATTTTTCCGGTCCGGTCGTATATTTTGACGGAATTCTCAACCTTTCTGTCCGCAAAGGAATTAAAATCCGGGATTCTTAAATTAGCTAGCCAGAGAACTATTAATCCGGTTAATAAGATAAAAAAACCAGTGACAAACAACACCACATTTTTCCAAAAATGCTTTCTTTTGCTCATTTTTTTGGGTGTTTTTATCAATCTTTTAAGCATTCCTTGAGTATATCAGAAAATGACTTTTTTGCGATAAATTTTTGAGATTTTGTCATTATTGTGATAATGTTTACTTATGCTGGAAGAACAAAAGATAGCTGACTTATTGACTCGCGGAGTCGATAAGATTTATCCTTCCCGTGAAAAACTGGAAGAAATTTTGCGATCTGGAAAAAAACTCAAGCTTTATCAAGGTTTTGATCCGACAAGTACTAAATTACATATTGGCCATATGGTTAGTTTTCGGAAACATAAACAATGGCAAGATCTCGGCCACGAGATTATTTTTCTGATCGGCGACGGCACTGGCCAGGCAGGTGACCCGACGGGGAAAAAGAAGACAAGGGAAAAATTCTTTACTCAACAAGAATTGCGCGATAATGCCAAAGATTATCTTTCTCAAGCTTCCAAAATAGTTCATTTTGACGGGCCCAATCCGATTAAGATAATGTACAATAGTGATTGGCTTAATAAATTAACTTTGGTTGATATTTTAAATATCGCCGAACACTTTTCAATCCAGCAACTGATTGAAAGAGATATGTTTCAAGAACGCCTGAAAGCCGGCGAATCCATAAATCTCCGCGAGTTTCTATATCCTCTTCTTCAGGCCTATGATTCTGTTCACCTGGATGTAGATTTGGAATTAGGTGGTTTAGATCAAACTTTTAATATGCTAGCCGGGCGCACGCTCATGCGGGCGATGAAAGGCAAAGAGAAATTTGTCATGACCACGCCGCTACTATCTGACTCGAAGGGAATAAAAATCGGCAAGAGTGAGGGAAATATTATCGCTTTGACCGATTCGGCCGCCGAATTATTCGGGAAGATAATGTCTTTGGGAGATGACGCAATAATTCCCATGTTTACTCTCTTGACGGATGTTTCGATGGAAGAAATAAACAAGTTTAATCTTAAAAAAGACGCAATGTTTTTAAAAAAACGCGTTGCTTTTCTTATCGTTCACTCTCTACACGACCAAGCTTCCGCTTTATCTGCCGAAAAAACTTTTTTAAATACTTTTCAAGAGAAAAAAATACCGGAGGAAATGCCCGAGGTAAAAGCGGACGCGGGGGAATTATTGGGCGAAGTTTTGGTAAAAAACAAGGTTTTGTCTTCAAAAAGTGAATGGAGAAGGCTGGTTAAAGAAAGCGCTATTCATGATTTATTAGAGAATCAAAATATAACAGAAGTAGACTTAAAAATTTCAAAAGATTTAACGCTTAAGATTGGTAAAAAAAGATTTATAAAAATCGTAAAAAAATAGTAAAAGTAAAAAACGCCCGAGGGCGTTTTTTATCTATGTATCTCGATCGGGATCTTCTTCATCGAGCCCAAAATCATTTATTACTTCCGGCTCCGGCATCTCAGGCTCATCATATTCAGCACTCATTTTAAAACTCGCGTCTACATCTTCATCTTTGTCGTAACTCATATTTTTTTTCAGCTCCGGGCTGATTCGCATCTTGCGAAAAAATTTTGTTAAGCGACCTATTAATAATTTATTACTTTTACTTTGTAACAAAATCTGTAAAAGTTGGCAATAGTATATGTGGATAACTCCCGATAATAACTGAATTTATCTTAAATAAAGTAGAATAAATATGACTAAAAAAATGAATGCCTTTTCCTATTGCTTTTAATAAAAGTTTGGTATTATAAGCGGGTAGAATTTATTATTAAAAAAATGGTAGAGATATTCCCGCCCGAGAAGGCGGTATTTGTTTATAAGGTAAAATAAAATCACCATGATTCATTTTAGTAAATGCAAAATTCCTTACCCCCACGATTTCGAAGACTATTCATGTAAAAAATGCAATGCTTTTTTAATGTTTGCCGATGGTGAGCTGATGATAAAAGGTAGAGTTGTCAGAAAAAGAATTTTATTTTATCACTTTATTGTAATAATTCTATGTGTTGCAATTTTTCTAGGTTAAGATCTTTAAAAAAAGTTGGCCGGTTTAGGCTTCAGATGCGCGAAGGCCGTCAAAGCTATGGCAATAGCATCCAATTCATCGTCTGACCCGTCATAGGCAGCCTTTCGCTGCGACTCCTCGCTGCCCCTCTCAGGATTATTTATCAACATTTCCACCATTTTTTTTACCTGTTCTTTATTGGCTCTTCCGTAACCGGTTGTGGCTATCTTTATCTGTAGAGGGGAAGCTTCAAAGATTTTAATACCAGCGCGAGACGCTTCATAAACCATAACCCCGCGCGCTTCAGCGACCCTCATCGCTGTTTTCTGGTTTGTATTTAAAAATAAAGTTTCAATAGCAAAGACTTCCGGCTTATGTTCTTTTATAATTTTTTTCACTTCCTCACCGATTAGATTCAACCGGAGAGAAAAATTCAGTTTAGCGGAAGTCTTGAAACATTCGGAGAAAATTACGCGCTCCTTCTTTTCGCTTTTGTTTTTTTCTAATACAGCGATACCTAGTCTCTCAAATCCCGGATCGATGCCTAAAATTTTCATCCCGTTAGAAGCAGGTCGCGGTCAAACCGTGACTACTTAAAATTATTTTATAATATTTACGACCGCGGCTTCTAACGGGACTCATATTTATATTATATCTTATATTTTTTTTCTCATAAAAAATTTTCGTCGGCAAAATTTATTTATCGAGTTAGGAAAATCATACTCACTTTACCCACTTATCCACAGAAAAAGTTGACCATGTATATAATAGGTTCATAATTAAAAGTGATACAACACTGGATTGCTCTTTTCATCTGTCGCGATGCGAAGAGCTGTGTTGTCAAAACCCAACAAAAACACAAAAAGCATGAAAAAAATCCACGACGCGAACTGTATCGCAGACGAAAACGGCGCCACAGCCGGCGCGAAGGTACGAACCAACTAGCCCAACGCTGATTCCCAGTTGGTTCGTCACTGCTGGGGGTCCGCCAGGGGCCCCCAGCGAAACTCAAAAGTCGTTAAGACTTTCTTTAGAAAGAGCACCAGCGGCTTTTTCATTTGCCTTTTTTATTACGATAAGCAAGAAGCGCGTGGCAGTGTGCTCACTAGCAGCGCGTCCGAGTGATGTCGTATTAAAGGGTTTAATACCCTTTATAAAAGCTCGCCTTGTCTAATCGAAGCGGGTTTCTCTTGTCCCTTTTTTATATCAAATCCTAAATGCCCGTAAGCTTTAGAAGTTGCAACTCTGCCCCGGGCGGTGCGTTCCAAAAGGCCAAGCTGGATTAAGTATGGCTCTATTACTTCCTCGATTGTTGCTTCTTCTTCCGAGAGAGCCGCTGCCATTGTTTTCAATCCCACTGGTCCGCCGTTAAATTTTTCAATCAGTATCTCTAAAAATTTTCTATCGGAAGTATTCAAGCCAATATTGTCCACCGCGAGCATATTTAAGGCATCCTTCACTATTTCCTGATCCAGAATTCTTTGCTGACCTTCCTCATTTTTTTGCTTGCTTTTTTGGTTGACTTGGGCGAAGTCACGGCAGCGTTTTAAAAAATAATTTGCCGTCCGGGGAGTGAATCTGCTTCTTTTCGCAATTTCCTCCATAGCGTCCTTTTCTAGGGTGATATTGAGAAGCTTGCCTGACCTCTCAATTATTTTAGTTATTTCCTCATTTGAATAAAATTCTAATCGGAAAACTCCTCCAGAAAATCTGGATCGTAATGGCGCGGAGATGAGCGCTACCCGGGTAGTGGCGGCTATCAAAGTAAATGGAGGCAGATCCAGCTGTATAGTGCGAGCGGACGGGCCTTTGCCGATAATGATGTCTAAAATGCCTGATTCCATAGCCGGATAAAGTATTTCTTCAACCATTTTATTTAATCTATGGATTTCATCTATAAAGAGTATGTCGCCCGGGGCAAGATTAGTAAGGATAGATGCCAAATCACCCACTTTTTCAATCGCCGGTCCGGAAGTTATCTTCATTTGCCTGCCAGTTTCTTTGGCTATTAGGTGCGCAAGGGTAGTTTTACCCAGTCCCGGAGGTCCATAGAAGAGAATATGTTCCGGAATATGGCCGCGCTCGGATGCTGCCCGTAATAGGATTTTAACGTTGTCTTTTATGTGTTTTTGGCCAATATACTCATCCCAGCGGGCAGGGCGCAGAGTTTGGTCTAAAACCACGTCCTCTCCCTTACTTGTCCCGCCTTGCTGTGGTTTTTTTGTTATTTTATCCATATTTTGCTTGACATTGATTGCTTAATATGCTATACTGCTGTCGTGAGTTGAGGATAGTACCTTTATTAACACAGTATCAACATAGCTATCAACATTATAGCATTTGGGGTACTTTCCTTATAGTATAATTCACGTTAGTTTTCTTAAGGGATTTTTTGTAAGAAGGCATTAATCTCTAAGCAATCAGCCATCGGTTATACGGATTTGCGCAGGACGTTCTGGTACGCTTTGGCGCTACTGGTGCTATCCTCTAATAATTTGTTACTCTTCTAGCCCAGCTAGGAAAGGATTGTTTAGAGATTAATGCTTTTTTCTTTGGTATATTCTTTGTTTACTTTTCTATGCAGTTCGGAAAACAGGGCGACGGTTTGGCCGAAGTCTTTTTCGGCCACAATAAAAATCAGTTCAGTCGGTGTAGACACAAGTTCTTCGATGTTGATGCGCGCGCGGGCGGTTATCGAAAGGAGCGAGAAAAACACGTTCGGAGTCCCGAAAACTTCCGGGCCATATGAAATTCCGATGGCTGCAAAATTATGGTTAACCCACTTCGGCATTATTTTAAAATGTTTTAATACTTTACCTTCCAGGTTTGCTGAACAGATGATGTCTATTTCAGTCGTTCCCATTCCTATTGTGAAAAAATCTTCTTGCGAAACTGATATGTTCTTGTGCAACGTCTCGAGCTCCTTGATGAAATTATTTGTCTTTTCATAAGCAATCTCTGTAAGGGGAAGTTTAGTGGATATGTTTTTTATAGCCACGTCATGAATGAGCGGTCGTCCCTTTTTAAATTCCTTTCGGAGGCGCGAAAGAGAAACGACTAAGCTTGTGATAGTCACTTGCTTTTTAGCGCGCGTTTCGACCACCGCGCGTATCCGGTGTGCGTAACTGCTCATATTCATGTAGCCATTGGTTAAGGCGAAATATGCTTCTATCTCTCCCAAAACTATTTCCCTAACGATGGGCTGAATTTTGATCATGGTTGATTTATAAGGAGCAAGGCGACTATATAAATCACCACCCTGTTAAATAAATTTTGCTTTGCAAAATTTGTCCAAAGGACATT
>DATHJV010000106.1:0-4805 GCA_035489645.1 Minisyncoccota bacterium
TTCTCAACGCTCGCTTCGCTCACTGCTTTCCTCCACGGGAAAACTCCCGTTTCCCCGACCCCCTTCCCTAAAATCTCGCATTAATTCCCGCGCTTTTGGCGCGGGAATTCTGCTGATTTATCATAAATTTCACAACTTCGCTGGTGCATTGATGCCGAGCAGGCGGAGACCGCTCTTCATTATGAAGGCACAGGCATAAGTCAGGGCTATTTTATAAGGAGAAGTTTTATCTTTTTTATCAACAATTTGAGTGTTGCCGTAAAAACTATTGAACGCGCGTGCGACTAAAATCAGATAGTTCGCAATGTAATGCGGTTCATATCCTCTAGCGGATCGCAAAACAACTTCCGGAAATCGATACAGTAATTTTTCCACTTCAAAAATCTGGGGGGGCATTGCATGCGGGTCGGGCAAAATATTTTCCTTTACCGCTTTCTCGATTAATGAATTCGCGCGCGCATAAGCGTATTGCAGATAGGGACCGGAATCTCCTTCCAGGGAAATGGAACTCTCAAAGTCATAAATAATATCTGCGCCAATTGACTGTTTTAATATTGAATATTTTATGGCGGCCACACCGACGTCCATTGCGATTTTCTCCCGCTCTTCATTGGGAAATTCCCGGTCCGTCATTTTTTCTAATATCATATCGCGAACATCGTTTATAAGAGAGACGCCGGTAACTACATTCCCGCTTCGAGAACTCATTTTGTCGCTTGAGAAGCCCTCGGCCGTAGCCTCTGGGGCGAGACGCATCATGCCGTGCGCAATGTGCAACATTTTTTTCTCTTGTTCTGGATGGATTAGAGAAATAGCTTTAGCCACAACCTTCATATAATCCATTTGCTCATTGGCGGTAATAACAATCGAGAGACTCAAACCCGGCTCTGTTTTGAATTTCTCTTCGGTGAGTCCCAACTCTTTAGTCTCATAAGTGGGTAAACCAAGGGAAGTGATGAAAACTCTGGTATGAAGCTTTGGGTCGTACTTTTCCGCCCGAAACACGATAGCTCCCTGCGATTCTTCAAAAACTTTGCCCAAATTATCTTTTACAATCCTCTCTCCGATGGGTGCCATCTGGCTTTCCAAAAAATAAAAATCAAATTTTGTGCCAAGTATTTTATAAATATCTTCAAAAGCTTCCATCGAAACCTTAAATCCCCAATCATAGACTTCATTCATCAGGTCATCGCTTCGGTCGTAAATTTTTTTATTCAAAGAGTCAATCTCGACTTTCGCCTCATTGTCTATTTCATATGCCTCACTGCCCGCCGCGTAGGAATCTCCTATGTATTGCGCGAGTACCGTAATCGGGACAGTCGTACCACTCGGTATGCTTTTTTTATGCATACCGAAAATCGCTTTCGCTACATGAAGACCGACGTCGCCCTGATAATTGGCCCGCGAAATCTCCGCGCCGGAATGTTCCAAAATTCTCGCCACTGATTCTCCGATGGCATTCGTCATCAAATGCCCGATATGAAAAGGCTTGAAGGGATTCGGGTTAGTATACTCAATCATTATTTTTTTCCCCGCTTGCACATCATTCTTGCCGACATCATCCGCCTTATTTAAAATTTCTTCAATACTTTGGCCGAAAAATTTTCGGGATAAGTGGAAATTAATAAAGCCCCCTCCGGCAATTTCCACTTTTTCTATATATTTGTCCAGATTTAGTCTGAGTATTTCCGCAACTATTTTTGCAGCTAATTCTTTTGGACTGCTCTTTACGCTTTTTGCTACTGCCATCGCAACATTGGTGGAGTAATCGCCATTCTTCAAATCTTCAGGGTGTTCAAGAACAATATTGCTCGCTTCAATATCAAGATTTTTGAGCGCGTCTTTTATTAAATTTTTTATTTTTTCTTGCATATAATTTAGGAAACACTTTGATAAAATTTTAAGAAACGTGTGGGTTCCCTGTCCTTATGACATCGAGGGCGCAGTTTCAAGAAATTTTCATCAAAGTGTTTCCTTGTCTACTTTCTGCCGGTACTTCCAAACTTTCCCTCGCCACGAGCCGATTCGCTCAATTTGTCCACTTCTTTTAATTTTGCGATAATTACAGGCACAATTACCAGCTGTGAAACTTTATCTCCTTCTTCGAAAGTATAACTCTTATCGGATAAATTTACTAAAAGAGTGTTGTATTCCCCCCGATATCCCGCATCATACACTCCGCCCATGTGAGCAAATCCCGCTTTGGAAATACTGCCTTTATCCATAATAATCGCTCCGTAACCCACCGGAAATTCCAGCGCAAAACCATGCCAGAAACGATAATGCTCGCCCGGCTTCACCGTCACTTTTTCCATCGAATACAAATCCATCCCCACATCTCCCGGATGATGATACTTCGGCAGTTTTGCATCTTTTTTGAGTTTTTGAATTTTAATCTGCACGTTTTATAAAAAAATTAAAATACTGTTTTAAATAAGGTAGAAACATTCTTGGCTTTTCCTTTAAGAGTTTAACAATTTCTTCCTTTTTAAACCATTGCACGGCTTCAACTTCTTCGTCCTGTTTTTTAAACGAATAGCCACGATCAACAATGGCTGTAAACCATTGTATAAAATATTCATTGTTCACGGACTTCATTTTACGATCAATAATTGGCTTTATCCCGACTAATCCGATTTCTTCCTCTGCTTCCTTTAATATATTCGATTCGTAAGTTTCTCCTTCTTCTACTGTACCCGCTACCGCCGGCCCCCAGAGTCCAGCACCTTGTGTCTTAAATGATCTCTGGGCAAGAAGTATATCGCCATTCCCGGCTGTTATCCAAAGACCAGTAACGCGAAAAATATCTTTCTGAGGATCTCTGTCATTGTGGTCTTTATATCCAATTATTTCATCTTTATCATTTACAATTTGAATCCTCATTTCATTTAATGATTTTCTTGATCTTTTCATAAATTTCCTGGTGGATATTTTCACGCGTATTTAAGATTCCCCTCTTCATACATTCTATTTTAATCCAGCCTTTTTGGGTGTTGGACAGCCAAAGCGCGCTCCTGCGCGAATTTTCTAAAAATTTGACATCTTTTTCATGTACGTCCTGCTTCTCCCCTAGATAACTTCTGCGATCACTTTTATTTCTCTCTCTGATTAACTTCATCACGATTGGGACAGGGACATCTAAATAAATGACGGCATCAGGTCTGGGAACTTTAAAAACTTTATATTCCATCTCCGCCAACCACTGGAGAAAATCTTTTCTTTTTTCAGTTCCGGCAATTTTTCCGCCTTGATGAATTTGATTCGCGCTGGCATATCTATTGGCGATGACAATATTTCCTTCCTTTAGCCATTTTATAATTTTATCTCTGGACTCGTAGCGGTCTGCAGCATAAAGTACCGAAGCAATCTTGGGGTGAACTTTGACGAAATTGTAATACTGCTCGGAGAGACAATGGCCTATAAATTTGCCGAAAAAATTAGAGTAATATTGCGGAAAATCAACGACTTTTACTTTCCTCCCGTCTTGTTTCAAGTGCTTGATTAGAAGTTCTGTCTGCGTCGCCTTCCCGCTACTGTCCGTACCATCTATTACTATGAGTTTGCCTTTTTTATTCATCTTGGCCATATAGAAAATATATCAGAAAACGCATGAAATTAAAAATTAATCTATCAATATGGGTTTGCAATCCTTTTTAAGAAGTAATACACTATGCTTACTGGCTCTTAGCTAATTTAGAGCTGAATAATAAACATTATGGATACAAATAATAAAAAGTCTACGAATGTTATTTTTATAGTGGTGGCCATTGTCATTCTCGCAGGTGGATATTTAATTTTCAACAGACCCAAAGTTGATATTCCACAAGCCTCACTTAAAAACAAGAAAGTGAGTGAACTTATGGCGCTTAACACTCCTTTTGAATGTAATGTTAGCGGCCTTGTAGAAGAAGCCAGGGCAGAAAGAAAAAGTGGTGAAGGTAGACAAGTGCCAACAAAGCTATTCATAAAAGGTAATACGATCCGAGACGAAGGGATAAGTATTTTTACAGACGGTAAAGAAACAAATTCAGTTAATATTATTAATCCAAATAAAAAAACTTTTTTCACCTTATTGCCCGATGGATCGAACAAGATGGCAAGTTTAGATTACAACCTACTTGGTGGAGACCGGTTAATTAAAAGGTATGACGATATTTCACCAGAAAATATCAGCTGTAAAGCTTTGGCATTCGATGAAAATATTTTAGTACCAACAAATGTTTGCTTTATGCCTCCATCTAAAGAAACTCCAGCCTGTTCTTAATTTATGGAAGGCATTAGAACCCCTGAATTCAAAAAAGAGCTAGAGGTGGCCAAGAGTATTGCTCTAAAGGCAGGGGAAATAATGCTCAAATACTATGACGTAAATGTTGACCAACAAGTCGAAGCAAAGGCAGATCAATCCCGCGTAACTATTGCTGACAAAGAAATAAATCGTTTCGTTATAGAAGAGTTGGCCAGACATTTTCCCAGCGATGCAGTCATCGGTGAAGAAGAAAGTACAGGCGAGTATGGCATGGGAAGACGTTGGATTTGCGACCCTGTCGATGGCACAGAATCTTTTATTGCCCGCGCAGGGAGATCTATGTTTTCACTAGGATTAGTAATAGATGGAAAGCCAGTTTTAGGTGTAGCTTTAAATCCAGTAACAGGAAAATTATTTGAGGCAACAAAAAATCATGGAAGTTATTGCAATGGAGAGAGAATAAATGTTTCGAAAAATATAGAAGGGGGTCAGGTGGGCGTATCCGACAAAGTTCGGAAAGCAGCGACACCTCCTGAGTATGTTAAAAAACTTGTTGGGT
>DATHJV010000107.1:0-7610 GCA_035489645.1 Minisyncoccota bacterium
CCGCATCGGTGTCGTCCATAATCTCTTTCATTTTTTGCGTCTTCATGAGGAGACTATAGCCTAAAACCACCAATACAAGCACCGCGAATGGCCACAACCGATTTTGTTTTTTTTCCATAACTAACTTCCTTTCAGCATTCATTCGACAACCACAACCCCTCCACGACAGGTGGAAGTTTGTAAACTTTTCGATTGTCAAAGAATTCAGGCTAAAAAACGGGCTTTTGAGCCCGCCAGCCTTGTTAAACTACTCGGCGAGCCTAGCACATATGCGCCACAAAGTCAAGGCGAAGAAGAATAAGCTCTTTACTAGATTTTGGCAATATTTTACAAATACGCTAAGCTCGCCAAAATTCACCACAAGGTAGAAAAAGTAAAGGACCGGTAGCTTGCGCACCGGTCCAGTATTGTTAGTTGAGTCCGTACACTCAACTGATATTTAAAACTTTTCTGCGATTACGGCGCATGCGTCGAAAGTGTCGTAAACGACACAATCGCTCCCAACCCCGTCCCAGCAGAATTTGAAGCATAGGCACGGACGAAGTACGTGGTGCCTGGCAAGAGAGCGGCTCGCGAATCAGTGAACACGCCTATGCCATGGGTGCCTAAAGTAGTAGTAGTCGCTGTGTCACCTCCTGAAAGAGTACGAACTGTACCCCATTTGAAACCGTACTGCGTGGCATCTTGGCCACCGGTATCCGCAATGTTGCCGTTTAAAGTAGCTTCGGTTTGGGTAATGGAGGAAGCTGCTTGGGTGGTGACGGTAGGAAGAACAATACCTCCTCCCTTGGTTTGCACCTGTGTGTCATCAATCTTTACCATTTTCAGTATCACTAAACTAAGCACACCCGCTAATGCAAGCGCCACTATTTGCCATAATCTGCCTTTTGGTTTTTTCATAACTTTTCTCTGTTGACCGCTAACAATGACAACCCCTCCACGACATGTGGAAAGTCACTCTTAAATTGTCAAAGAATTCAGACTAAAACAGGCCCTTTCGAGCCCGCTAGCCCTGATTAAATTACCCGCAAAGCATAGCACGAATTCACGACAAAGTCAAGTTATTATCAATAAACCCTTTAAAGTAAAAAAGTAAAGGACCGGAAGCTTTCGCGTCCGGCCCCAAATTTGTGTTCAACTTTCGCGGAACTTGCGGGATTAAGTCGTAACTCTTAACCCAACGATTTTTTTGCTTTACGGTAACCCCGGCCTTTTGGCTGGGGGCTCGTATTCTGGATACCAGCTGAGGTTCCAGAGATCGTCGAGCTTGGTCGTCTTCACATGCCCATCAAAGAAGCCGACATTCACCGAGCCCGGCAACGGTCGGTTCTCAGGCCAGCTGCGCGGAATACTCGTTGGACGGTTTCCGTGTCGAGGTATATTTATTGACGCCATATCGCCGTACGTGCTATCCGCACGTTGACCTAAATAAAGATCGGTCGCCGGCAACTGCCAAGGTTGAACGTTGGCCCAGATAGTACTGCTATCCAAAATAAGCGGTGTTTCGGAGTAGCTATAACTTGTCTGACGAAACGGCAGAACTCCATTAAAACCATAGCTGCAGTATGGGAAACCAATTTTCCAGGCTTTGTCTAAAGTCCCAAAAAACTCTCTCCTATCCGGATCGTACCCGTCATTGGTGCCCGCTGAAGTTTCTGGGCAAATGATGTTTTTGAAACCCCATGCGGTGCCCCCGTTCAACCAGTCATCAACCCAAGGAGTATACGTCTGATTGTCATTCTCATTCTCAACGTGATAGCCTAGCAACACTTGCCGCTCAAGGTTCATACATCCGGCACTACGAGCTTTGTGTTTTGCCCTAGACAATGCCGATAAAAGCAGACTGGCAAGGATCGCGATGATAGCGATGACCACCAGCAGTTCTATTAGCGTGAATGCTCTTCTTTTTGTTTTCAAAATGCGTTCCTTTCTCTTTAAAAAAGTTTTTGGTTTCTTGTGTAATTCATTTTTTATGTTAGCACGAATGCACCGCAAAGTCAAGGGTATTCTTTGACTGTATTGTTCGTGGGTGCAAAGAGTTTAGGGTTTTGAGTTTGAACACTCTCCACATTCGGCGAAGTCGATTGCGGGAGCTACTTGAGTTTGAATACGTGGTGACATAGGTAGAGTATCGCAATTGTACCTATAACCGTCCACCAAAACAAACGAGTGCTTTTTTGATTTATCATTTTTTCTTTCTAGTCCTCCAACAATCACACCTCTCCACGCCAATGGAAAGCTTTTACTGACATTTTGATTATCAAAGGACTTTGTTTTGAGCATCGTTACTCGGGAGACTAGCACGAACAAATTAAAAAGTTAAGGAGCCTTTATTCTCCTTCAGCCTTCGTCTCTTCGCTAGCCAACTGAGAAACAGCCCCGGAATCAATGTCTTTGATGATTTCGTCTATTCCCCCCTCCATTATTTTCGGCAAATTGTGCCAGGACTTCTTTACGCGGTGGTCGGTCACCCGGTCCTGCGGGTAATTATAAGTGCGGATTTTCTCTGACCGGTCGGCTGTGCCAATTTGCTCCTTTCTCGTATTCGCGTATTTCTTTGCGGCTTTTTCTTCCTCTAACTGCTCAATTTTTGCTGTTAATATTCTCATTGCTTTTTCCCGATTGGCCAGCTGGCTTCGCTCGTTGGTGGAACGCACATCCAGCCCCGTCGGCTTATGGATAATACGAACGGCTGTTTCGACTTTGTTTACGTTTTGCCCGCCCTTGCCGCCGGAGCGGGAGTATTCCATTTCGAACTCGGAAGGATCAATTTTTATAGAGACTTTTTTTCTGATGGGGAGAATAGCCACCGAGGCGGTAGAGGTGTGCACGCGGCCATTTTTTTCGGTTGCCGGTATTCTCTGCACCCGATGCACGCCCGTCTCGAAGCGGAGTTTTTTGAAAACGTCTTTGCCTTTGATTTCAAAAGAGGCTTCTTTGTATCCATCCAGGTCATTTTTTGATTCATAATTAACTCTCCAGAGCCAGCCTTGTGATTCTGCAAATTTCTCATACATATGCGCAAGCTCGGAGGCGAAAAGGCTGGCTTCGTCCCCTCCGGCGCCAGAGCGCACTTCCAAAACTACTTCATTTATGGCTACTTCATCTTCTCTGTTTTTGTCGAGAATTTCGCGCACTTGACCCTCTATTCGCTCCCTTTCCTCCTGAATAAATTTGAGTTCCTTTGCTGCCATTTCGTGCAGACTATCATCCCCTGCGAGCATTTCCCTCACTTCCGCCTCTTCGCGCTCTAGTTTCAAGAGCATTTCTGCAAAATAGCTTGTGTTGTGATTATTTTTAAGTTCTTCTAGATCCATTATTTCATTATATAAAATAAAATCGTTGAGACATAACTTTTTGTAGGGGTTTTGAGCGCGACGGCGCGAAAACTTCAGGATTTTTTAAGCTTCAAAAAATCCGTACCGAAAAAAAGTTGTGTCGATAAAGATTTATTTTTTGACTTTCGCAGTTGCTGCTTTTCTTTTATTAAACCGTTCCACTCGTCCGGAGGTATCTATAATTTTTTCGTTGCCGGTAAAAAAAGGATGACAATTACTGCAAATTTCCATCGTAATAGAAGGCATTGTCGAACCAACTTCATAAACAGCCCCGCAAGCGCAGGTAGCTTTAGCATTTATGTGATAAGCTGGGTGTATATCCTTTTTCATTCTTTTATCTTAGCACGACTTGGTTCTTTCGGCAATAAATGCAAATTATTGTTTTGCCACCCCATATTGCAACAGATAATCTATATCACTCTGTATTTTTGTTTTCAAAGCCATAACGCTGCTGCTATAAGAACAGGTGTAGCCTCCTGAACCATAATATTTACAAGCTGCAATATTTTGCGCGCTAGCGCTGTTACCTACTGCCCCCAAGTCGCTTAAATACATTCCGGAGGCCATAAACGCATCCTGCGGAGACCACGGATTGGCAAAATGTCCCAAAACGGCTTGCAGGCGCGTCGTCAACAAACTCCAAGTTGAAGGAATAAATTGCGCCGGTCCCATCGCGCCGCCGTATCCGCCGAATGACAGAATGGGGCAAGAAACGGGAGTTTGATACGCGTCTAGCGCCAGAGCAGTGGTAATTTGTAAAAATGGCGTCACGTCGCGGGTGGGTTTCATTACATTGATAAATGGTGTTCCCGTGTTTTTACCGACACCTGCTCCGGTATCCGGATTGGTTAGATAACACTGTCCGACATTGGCTCCGAGATTGGATTCCTGCGTAATTATTGCTAATAAAAAGGCAGGGTCAACACCGAGAGAGTTCTTTACTTCATTGGCGTACTCTAGGGCTGTGCCAAATTCAATTTTAACATTCGTACCGGCGAGAGGAAATAAGGCGCTACGGATCTTAGCTGCCGCCGCTCTTTTTTCGGCGGCTAACTTCTGATACGCCGCCTCTGTTTGTTGTGAAATAGCTAGCAGCTGTTTTTTTTCAGCTTCAGAAACTGCTACTTTCTTCTGCGCATCTTCTAGTTCCGCTTTCGCATCTGTCTCGGCATTTTGCTTCTTTTCCAATTCTTGTTTTGCGTCTTCGGTATCATTTTTTATTCCTCGGATTACATCAGTCGACGCTTTGACCGCCTGTTTTATTGTGGCATAAGATTCCAAGTCGCTATAAAAATTTGAAATACTGTCATCCGAGAGAATCAAATGCACCACCGTCTCATCATCAAACTCGTTTGTATTTCTTAGCAGTTGAGCCAGTGATTCATGCTCGCGGTCAATTTTCTGTGAAAGCGATTGAATCGTATTTACTTTCTCCGTGATATTTATTTTTAATTGAGCAATTACTAGTGCTCTCGCTTTAATTTTTGCTTTTAGAGCATCTATTTGGCTGCTCAAATAATCAACGTCTCCTTTGAGCGTGCCTGTTTGTTTTTGTTGTTCTTTTTGCTTATTCAATAAATCCTCGAGTTGAGCTTCTATTTGCTTTAATTCATTTTGACAATAATCTTTATCCGATTGATTGGAAGTTGATGTGAGTTGCAAACAATCAAAAGCAGCATTTGTTTTGTGCGTTGATAAGCCAAAAAGTATAAAAAATACCGCAAAAAAGGCTATGATTATTTTCCTCATCATAACATTTATTATATCACAAAATAAATAATTATTTCGTCTCGGATTTCGGTTTTTCCTCTTTTTCGGGCGCTGCTCCTTTTGCCGGAGCAACAGCTTCAGGTACTGCCTCTCCTTCAACTTCCTTCTTTCCTTTCTTCTCAACTTCAATAGCCGTCAAATCAACCGGAGGCGCAACTTCTTCTTTTTCTTCAACTTGGGCAACAATCGATGCTACGACGTCGCTACCATTCGTAACGGCAACTACCCCAGAGGGCAACATTATATCGGAGACCAGAATATTACTTTGGAGCGTCTCCAGTTTGGATATATCAACACGGAGATTGTGCGGCAGATCTCCGGGAAGAGCAACAACATCTATTTCATGAAGCACTTTAACGAGATTTCCGATTCCATCTTTTACTGCGTTGGATATGCCTTCAAAAGAAAGTGGTACAGCGACTCGAATCTTCTTTTTCATGTCGATAACCAAGAAATCGACATGAATCGGCTCGTCGGTCACCGGATCGACTTGTACTTCGTGAATCAACGCATCGACATCGCTACTCCCGGTCGAAATTTTGATGGCGGAAGATTCTCCGGCTTCCCGCCAGATTTTTTTAAATTCAATATTTGAAAGTGTAACCGAAGTATTTTTCTTTCCGGCTCCATAAAACACTGCCGGGATTTTCCCTGCCTTTCTCAAAACACCTATTGGAGTACTCACATCTCGCATCTGCGCTTTAATGACAAACATTGAAACAGTATATAGAAAAAAATAATAAATGCAAATTTAGACTTTGTGCTCTCCCTTGTGCTCCAGAGCAATATGCTCTGCTATGTATTCCTTCGTACCGCCAAAATTGGTAGTCGCCACCTTTTTACCCGGATTAAAAATATTTTTAAAATCAAAACTTTCCTTAATCTGGCTGAAAATCTTCAATATATTTTCCTCGTACATCTTGGGTAAATAGGGCGTTCGGATTAGGCCGTCATTGTGCTCAGCCGTGATTGAACCGTGGTATCGTGCCACCAAATCATAGACTTTATCCGAAAGTTCCATAATAATTTTTGCTATATCGCCGCGAGAAAAGTCCATAAGCGGGATAATGTGGAAATTACCGTCTCCGGCATGCCCGGCCAACGTATAGATCAAATCGTACTTGCCTAAAATAGCATTGAGTTCGGGAATAAATTTCGGCAGAAATTCCGGACGAACGATGATGTCGTCGATAAAAGGGGCAGTGCGCTTGCCCCGCACATGCTTGCGCAGAAGAGCGAAACTTTCACGCCGGATATCCCAGTACTTATTCGCTTCCGCTCTTGATTTTGTAATGTGAACTTTTAGTTTGAAATTTTTAATCTTTTCCACTAATTCAATACATTTATCATTGACCACTTTTTCCTCATCCCCAGCAAATTCAGCTAAGAGAATTAATTTTGGAAAACCGCCAGTAACCAGCATAAAAAATTCCGGCAGGAAACTCCACATTAATCTAAATAATCCGAGAATTCCTTTGGTCTTCAGAAAATCCGGGAAAAATTTGACGGCTAATTTCATCGTCTTGTCATCATATGCCTCAAGAGTTTCCGGATGAAGCAGAAGAATTTCATCCACCAGACGACCCAGGGGTTCTAAATCATTCATAAAAATAGCCACGAGTTTGGAGTTTTTATTCTCCGGTATTAGCCTGAAAGTAATCTCGGTGGCAATGCCGAGAGTCCCCTGTGAACCGACGAGAAGTTTGTTTAGATCAAAGCGAAATCCGGAAAAATTATTCTGGATTTCACTGATAACGTTCCAAATATAATATCCGGCGGAATTTTTATGAACCTTGGGTTTTGCTACTTTAATTTCGTCAGAATTTTCATTTATCAATTCAAAAATCTTTTTATAGACATTCCCCTCAAAGTCTCCTTGGGTGATTTTTTTATTCAACTCATCTTTATTTAGCGGTTTAACGATGTATTCATTCCCATCGGCAAAAACAACTTTCGCGGAGAGAATATAATCCTCCGTCTTGCCATATTTTAAAGTTCTCTCACCGGCGGAATTATTGCCATACATCCCGCCCATGGCGTTTAAAGTCTTGGAAGCCGTATAGCAAGGCAAAATTAATCCCTTGGATAAGGTCAGTTTTTCAAAATCTCGATAGAACATTCCCGGCTCGACGGAAATGTAGGAAGGAACAAGCGGATAATTCTTCAATTTTTCACTATCATTTTTCATCGAAACATTATCCAAGGGTAGCGGTCCGCCGATTAACTTATTCATGTATCTTGAGAAGTCCAAAATTATCGATTCTCCAATTGCCGCTCCGGACATATCCGTTCCGGCGCATCTGGCTGTTATAGAAAGGTTCACCCCGCCATTTTTTTGGTCGGCATATTTTTGCTGGTTGTCACTGACCCATTTCACTAAATTTTTTACGTCATCAGAATTTTTGGGAAAAAGAACGAGTTTTGGTCGCACCTCTAACAAACTCGCGTCATGAGAATACTTCAGAAGCGTTTCCTCGCTGTCTTCCACGTCACCTTTAAAAA
>DATHJV010000108.1:0-9245 GCA_035489645.1 Minisyncoccota bacterium
TTAAAAGCGATCGAAGGGCATTATTTACTAAAACCTCTTGTTGTTTACTTATTCCATTCAAATTAACTTCCGCAGTATTAACTGAAGTTTTTGCTATATCAACTGCCGTTTTGGTCGCGCCATTTATTATTTTTTGATAATTTGCCTTTGCCACTTCATAAGCCGCTTCTGCCTGAATCAACCCGCCATCCTCATTATCGGCATCAATGGTTGCTAGAACTTCCCCTTTTTTCACATTATCACCCGCCTTTACTGAAATGGATTTAACCCTCCCTGAAGAGAGGAAGCCGAGAGTAAGACCCATTGGGGAAGAATTACTGCTTATGTTTTCATTCATTGTTGAATTATCTTTGATTGACGGATTCTGCACTTTTTTATTAATTTTTAAGTAGCCGAAAATGCCAATCGATAACGCAAGGATTAAAGAAATAATAATTACTCTTTTAGGATGATGGGGTAATGATATCAAATGTTGCTTCATAATTTTTGCTATAATTATTTGTTGATAAGAATTTTAATAATACGTTCGAGATTTTTGCGGTCTTTAGAATCCAATTTATCTGTCATTTTCTTCAAAATCATATTTTTACGCCTAGATATTGAGACAAATAGCCTCTTAGCCAAATTAGATAGAGCAATAAAAACAACTCGCCTATCTTTTTTGTCGTTCATCCTTCTGACTAATCCTCCTTTTTCCATTTCCGCCACTATTTCAGTAGCAGAAGGAGGAGTAATTTTCAAATAGCCGGCTATACTTCTCATCGTCTCCTTGCCGACTGGTCCAATAAAGCGCAGAATTTCCACTTGCGAAAAAGTCAGATCATGCTTGAATCCTTCCTTTCTCATGCTTTCAAGGATATTTCTCCTGAAAATAAGGAGCAAATCTCCAAGATTGGGCTTGTTGTCTATATTCGCCATCTGTTTACCTAATAGTTAGGTAAACTAAGTATATTATATTGCGCGTCTCTTTGTCAACCTATTAGGGTAAAATTTGTGAGGATTATTGGGCAACATTAGGAACATTTTCTTAAAAAAAAGATATATGGTATTTATAGTCCGACTCAATTATTTCTCATGAATAGCAATTGCTACCGCCAATGAGAGAAACGCCAAATGCTCAAGAGCGTCGAGTGACCATATTCCGAGAACAAAGATTAAACCAATAATCCAAATGCTTGCCCAGATGGCGACTTTTGATACCTTCCAACCGATAAGAAGAAGAATGGCGACAACTAGATCGTTCACTCCAATAAACGTCACAAACCCTGCAACGCTTATCGGTAAGATTTTGACGACAAAAGATTCGGAAACAAGATCCTTAAACTCGTCCGGAGACAAAAAAGCTGTCAAAGAATTTGCCAAAAAAACGCAAGCTAATCCAAAGCGGAGAAGAAATGAATGCGAAAAAATTTTATTCATAGAAAAAAGGTAAATTTATAATGAAATAAGTATAACACGAAAAAGATACAATAAACACAACTGTAATTATGCTATTTGCAAAACTTTATCTGGATGATTTGCGCAATATAATTATTTCTTTATTGCTTTCTTTTCATTCTTTGCATCCTCGGATATTTTCTTTTTTGCTATTGCGGGCTGTTGAATATACAGAATTATCGCATTGGCATGGCCATGCCCTAAACCACAACCATCTTTTAACCAGTTAAGCAGTTCTTTGTGGGTTGCCAGTCCTTTCTTTTTTGCCTCTGACAAGTAATATCCAGGGTCTTTTCCTGTTTTTGCTTGGATATTATCAATATAAGCCTTATATGACAATGGTGAACGAAGTTGGAACCGCTTTTTTTAAAAAATATTATTTGGTCTTAGAATCTCCTCGCAATGTGGCAAAAGCTTCCTGAACTGTAGTCATAAACTGGGCTGGAAAAATAATAGTAGAATTCTTTTCGGTGGCAATTTCGGACATTGTTTGAAGTGTGCGGAGTTGCAATGCCACGGGGTGGGCGGCAATAAGGTCAGCAGCTTGTCCAAGTTTTTCTGCAGCCTGAAACTCGCCCTCAGCGGCGACAATTTTTGCGCGACGTTCGCGTTCAGCCTCAGCCTCCTTTGCCATAGCTCGCTGCATATTATCCGGCAAGGTAATATCTTTGATTTCCACCGCTGTCACTTGAGCGCCCCATGGCTCCGTGTGAGAATCTATGACATCTTTAATTTGAATATTAATATCACTTGTTTGTGAAAGCAATTGATCAAGAGAGAAACGACCCACTACATTTCGCACAGTTGTTTGGCTGATTTGATTTACCGCATCATATACATTTTCTATTGCCACTACCGACTTTTGAGGGTCGACGATGTGATAATACGCCACCGCAGCGATATCAATCGAAACGTTATCTTTAGTGATAATTTTCTGAGATGGAATATTCATGGTAATGGTACGCAAAGTAACTTTCGTCATGCGTTCAAAAACCGGAATCAAAATAATAAGCCCGGGTCCACGGACCCCCGTACATTTACCCAGAAAAAATATGACGCCGCGATCATACTCTTTTACCACTTTTAATGAGAGTACAAGCAAAACAATAATTACCAATACGATTGTGGATAACATACGGTTAAGTATAGCACATTAATCTAAAAAAACGAGCAAACTTTTGGTTATTTTATGTTTTGCGCCGACTAGTGAATGAAGTTGGAACTGCTATACGACAATATAATGGTCATATTTATATACCAAATCTAATTGATATTTAATATGCCCGATAATTCAAAAGCTGACTTTAATCTCTGTTGTTTAATTTTACTCTGTAAAGAAGATTCACCGTAATCAGCCCAGCGTATGCCGTAAATATTTATAGCTTTTATGCCTCCTTGTTTGGCAGTATGAGGTGTAGGTGTGAATTTTTCTGCTGATTCTGCAGGGAAGCCTAAAAGAATTCCTATAATCAAATGATTTGTTTCGACCTTCCTTTCTGAGAGAATACGCATTACTTCTTCTGGGTCAGTAGAACCAAATTTCTTAAATATATTTTCATGTTTTTCTATTGTATCTTTAACTTGTTCTTTGTCGTAAAAATAATTAGGTACCGCGTCAATACCAAAAGATTTTAATACCCCATATAAAGGAGCCAAATATGAATCAGGAATTGCATCAGTAGTCATTACAGGTTTCTCCTTTAGAAAAATAGCCTTTAATGCATTAACATCACTTGGGCTAAAAATAGCTTCAAATTGTTCTCGTAATTCTTTCGCATTAACAACTTCAAAAAATTCGGAAAACCTTTTTGCGCAAGTCTTCCACTCCTCAATATCTGTTTCAGTAAAAACTTTTATCGGTGATTCAATTGTTATAACATCCGGAACTTTATTTGCATCTATTTGTTCATTGGCACGAAAAGCAGCGCGAAGTTCGGAACCTAGCATAACATATTCTCGTACATCTTCATTTGTAAAAAGATTATGAGGTTTGTTGGTAAGCTCTAAATATCTTTTACCTTTGTCTGGACCCAATAAAATTAACGCAGGATGCTCTGATGCCGATTTCATAGAACTGCCTGCATCAGCTTCCTGGCTTTTTCGAGATGGTAAAGATGGCTTAAATTCCATATAAAAATTTTACCACAATTCAAGCCTAATAGACCCGTAAACCCCAGCACTAGAGCAAAGCTCAATGTAGGGCATGTTTTTTGTAACTTATTTATTAGCGAAATTCGTTGCGCGACTTAGTGAACGAAGTTAGAACCGCATTTGAGCTTGTAAATGATACGAGTGTTTATATTCCCACTCTATCCCCCACCCTGTGACTCACTATATCTGGAGATGCCTGAAATTATAGAAAAAACCGCAGGTAATTTCGAGAATAACCTGCGGTTGGAGTGTATAGTCTTAAACAATTATTTACGTCCGCATCCTGGACAGGGGCTAGAACCAAAGACTCTCTGGGATCCAGAATCTTGCCACTCACAGCCACATTTCTCACAGCACCACCAAAGAATTTGGTATGTGTTGTAGCGAATTTTATCGGGACCGTGTGGATTTCGCTTGGAATAGCTTCGAGCGTAATAAGGCTCTTTTACAGCAAGACTATAGCTAGGCTCCTCAACAAGCTCCTCATGACATATCGGACATCCATGTTTCCATTTTGTCCGCGTGGAACCGATTGTTTTCCACTCATGCCCGCATTTCGCACAGTACCACTGTATCTTTTGACTGGTGCTGGGCAGTACCTGATCGGCAGGAAGCGGATTCTTGTCGGAATACTCCTTGACTAACTCCGGATACAGAACAGCGAGGTTATTATGGGGTGTCACAACTAAACCTGCACAGCCTGGACAACCCCCTTGCTTCTTCAGCCTACTAGCTCCGGAAGCTGTCCATTCGTGCTCGCATTTCAAGCAGTGCCACAAGACTGGGCGATGGCTACCGGCGAGTATCTGATCTGCCGGAAGTGGATTTTTATCAGAGTACTCCGCGGCAAGCCCTGGCACCTGGGATATGCGAAGTGGGCGAAGTCGCATGACAACCTCAATCAGGTCGATTTGCTCGTCAGTGAATATGAAGTCAAACGAGTTACCCTTGACGTAGTGAGGGTCGGTTTCCAAATCGGCTTGATGTAGGTCGAGCAATTTAACTTTTTCTGCAATCTCGCGAACCACCATGACCCTATCGGCATTTGCAACGAAATCAAGGACGATTACCTTCCTCTTGTCCAAGGTCCTACGTAGACCTCTTCCAAGTTGCTGGAGAAAAATCGTCTTCGAATCAGTGCAACGGAGAAACACAATGAGTTCGGCGTCGGGAATATCTATCGCCTCATTCATCTTGTTTACAACAAGTACGCATTGACATTCGCCTTTGCGGAATGATTCAAGAGTTACGGAATTCTCGTCGGAAGTCTTTTTTGAGTGAAATACTCTTGAGCCCGGCAAGAATGCCTGAAAGTTGTCCGCGTGTCGTACATTCTCGCAGAAAACTATCGTTTTCTTCTTGCCATAGCTTGAGATCATCTCCGCAACTTTATCGTCGCGAGCCTCAATAAAGATCGTTTCGTTCAGCTGCTTCATGGAGATTTTCTTTCCATGTTTCAAAACATTGCGGCAGATCTCCTGAAGTCGCGACCGGTTTAGACTATCAGTGACAAGGTGATATTCCACCTCGGCCAGCCAGCCTTTAGCAAGTGCTTCCTCCAGTGGAATATTGACTACTTCATGACCGAAGATCTCACGGATGTCTTTCTGATCCATGCGATCCGGTGTTGCCGTCAAAGCGAGAAGCTCTTTCGGCTTGAAGTATTCGATAACCTGTTTGTATGTTGGAGCTTGTCCATGGTGAGATTCGTCTACGATGACATAACGGAATTCATCCTCAAAGAAGGCTTGCTTCCATTCCTTTAAAGTTTGCAAAGACGCAAAGAGGATATCCACTTCTTCCCAATGTTTTTTCTCGCCGTGAAAGACGCCAAGCCGCACGTCTTGCCCAAGCACTTCCCGAAACTGGTTTAAGGCTTGCTCTAAACCATCATTGAGATGGCAGAGAAATAGACCCCTGCCCAACTTCACGAGATCTACGATAGAGAATGCCCCGACGATAGTTTTGCCAAGACCAGTTGCCATAACAACAAGTGCTCGGCCTCCAGAACTTAAGGCGATGCGTATTATTACGATTGCATCTACTTGATATTGATGTGGTGTGATCATTCACTTTCCTTTCGTTTTGAGATTTGTATTCAGTTGATAGTGTTCTAAATCCGAACGCACATTATCATAATTATATGTACATGGCAACGGTTCAGTTGGAACCAAAAAATCCCTCATTGATAAGGAATTTAATGGCAAAAATTTAATTGGCGCGGCTGATGGGACTTTCCTTACAGGAACAGTACACCAATTGGATCTTTTGAAATTTTATAAAAATTCCAAAAGCTACTCAATTGGTTTCAGCACCCATACGAAAGTGATAACATCACTTTCTCAACCACGCACAAAAAAACACCCTCACGGGTATTTTTTCGATGCGCGGCTGATGGGTGCTGACCCCACGGCCTCCCACGTGCACTAAGTCCAATATTTTCATAATGGCGTGGACTATATCTTCGCCATAAGCTTTCACTTTTAGGCGCTTTGGTATCTAGTCTCTACGGCGCCCCCTCGCTTTGCTCGGGGCCTGGGCCCTGAACGTAGTGAAGGGTTCCCTCGGTATTCGCATACCCCGCCAATGCTGGGCTTAGCCTTCACCGATATCCCAAAGAGTTTCAACTCCGCTTTCACGGAGAAGCTGCACGAATCTACAGGCGGGTGCTCTACCGTTGAGCTACAGCCGCATCTTTATGTATTTTTGAAACTTTTCCTTCTTTCTTTTGAGAAACAAGGAACTTCCATCATTATACATAATTTCATATAAAATCAAAGAATCATTGATACTATATTTTAAATCAAAACTTCGTTCCTTTTTAACTAAGGAACCACCCATATACTAACCAATATTTGTTTTCAATGTGTCGGCGGGAGGGAACGATCCTCCGACCTTGGGCTTATGAGTCCCACGCTCTACCAACTGAGCTACGCCGACTTGTTAAGAAATATAACAGAAAATCGAAAAAATAACAGCCTTTAACTAATGGATAAATGCTATTAAGTACAAAGACAACTTGCGCCCATTTATAATTTAATGTAGTATAATCAAACAGCGGGATAGAGAAGTGGCATCTCCAAAGGACTCGTAGCGCGAATAACCTAGGGTTATGAGCTGGTTTGCCGATGGTTCTCTAACATGCTTTAATAAAAAATATAGCGGGATAGAGAAGTGGCATCTCGTAAGGCTCATAACCTTAAGCCGGCCGTTCGATTCGGCCTCCCGCAACAATTTAATTAAGATATTTGAGAAAATGGTTTATGGATTACGGCACTAAGCACCAGGCTGGATTAGCTGAAGGATTCGAACAAAAAATAAATGTATCATCCGGCCAAGCCCCGGAAGGCAAAAGGTTAGATTTACCTTCAACAGTACCATATGCAAGAAGAAAATAGTCATTCCCATTGAGGGAAAGATAAAGATAACCAAAATCAGCACCACCCCTTGAACCTACCGGAGTTGGATCTTTAGGCCATTCAGATATGTATTTAGGATTTACAAAATTATTGATAAAAAAAGATGGATCTCCATAAAGATTTCCTCCTATGCAGTCAGAACATTTCCAACCGGTTGCTACAGGGACATTGCCGTTATTATTTGATCTGTATAATTCTAGAACAGTTTGCATTGTTTTTATATCTTGAGCGCGTTTAGCATTTCGGGCTTTCGCTCTAGCCGTATTCAAACTGGCCAAAACAATACTAGCGAGTAAACCAATAATTGCAACCACCACCAAAAGCTCGATAAGTGTAAAACCTTTTTTATTTGAGATTAATTTCATAATATTATTATACCTCAAATTAGAAATACATATCCCCCTTTTATCCCCCTTATCAGGTGAAACATCACTTCTCCTCGCCCTGATAAGGCAGAGGCTGGGAGAGGGTTTTAGGGTGAGGTCAAATATATCCAAATTCGCGAAAAATCTGTTCGTAGATGGCAATTACCCTTTTGGCTTCATGCTGAGAAAGGGGAAAGGCAGCCCCTTCGTGAGCTATCCTGTTTCTTATAGTATGCACTTCCCAAGCAGAGTTCAAGCCACGAAAATTTTGCGTAGTGGCAGTTTTTAATTTTTCACCCAAATTCTCCCCCTTAAAACCCATTTGATCCAGCAATGATTCAAGCATAGCGTCAGCCTCAATAACTGCGAGCCTCCAGTCACTTGAGTGTTGCGAAAAAAGATAACTTAAAGTTTTTATCCATCTTGCATTTTTAGACCCGCCCTCCTCTCCCTGCAGTTTTTTCAGGCGCTCCGCTTCTTTGTGCGCGTATTCGGCAATCTCATGCTTTAGGTGTTTATTTTCCTTACTTCTAATTTCTAACAGGCGAACAATGCAATAAGAAATAAGGGTAATAAAAAATAGCGCTAAAATAAAGAGAATGGTATGGTAAACAGGTAATATTTGAGCACTATCAAAACTTGAACCGAAAAGTTTATTAAAAAATGTGACAGCTTGATTAAACAAATAATCCGGATTAAACCACTTGGAGCCGAGCACTGAATCACCGAGGATAGGGTTTGGAGTTACATCTACTAATGGTATAGCCATATACGGAAGATTATAGCAACAAACGAGGAGCATATACAAATTCATTTATATAATGTCCGAGTGCCGCTCTTATATGGCAGATAGACACTTGCCATATATCACATTGTCTCAAATTTTTTGCCGACTTCAAAAAGTAAATGTTCGCAAAAATGTGGCGCCATAAATTGGATAGAAAACGGCAAACCTTCCTTGGACATTCCTGACGGCATTGCGAGTGAAGGAACTCCGGATAAATTCGCCGGCGCCGAAAAAATATCACATAGATACATCGCTACTGGATCATCGAGTTTTTCTCCCAATTTAAAGGCAGTGACCGGCACCGTCGGAGTAAGAATATAATCGACTTTCTCAAAAGCGAGCACGATCTCTTCTTTTATTTTTTCCCGTACTAAAAGCGCTTTTTTATAAAAAGCGTCATAATATCCATGTGAGAGCACATAGGTCCCAAGAAGAATCCTCCTTCTCGCCTCCCTACCGAATCCCTGACCGCGGCTTTTCATATATACCTCCAGCAGATTCTTTCCAGTGGCGCTGTAGCCATAACGCATTCCGTCAAACCGGGAGAGGTTGGTAGAAACTTCCGCCGGCATAATTATGTAATACGCCGCTAGCGAATATTTAGAATAAGGAAGTTCTAAATCCACGATTTCGTATCCCGCCTTTTTTAATTTCTCTAAAGATTGTTTGAAATTCTCTTGCACTCCGGTCTCCACACCCTCTTTAAATAAGTGCCAGGGCACGCCGATCTTTTTGGATTTTTGTTTTTTGGATTTTGGATTTCTCAAATTTTCCGGCACTGAAGTGCTGTCTTCCCTGTCATGCCGGGCTAAAAGATTAAAGATGATTTCTGCATCCCTCACACATTTCCCAAAAGGAGCAACCTGATCTAAAGAATTCCCCATGGCGATGATCCCCTGCCTAGATATTGCGCCGTAGGTCGGCTTTAAGCCGACCAATCCGCAAAAAGCTGCCGGCTCCCGCACACTTCCGCACGTTTCAGTTCCCAGAGCGGCTAAGGCAAGACCGCCCGCGAGCACCGCCGCTGAACCGCCGGAAGAACCGCCCGGCACTCGAGATAAATCAAGGGGGTTTTTCGTCACTCCA
>DATHJV010000109.1:0-2884 GCA_035489645.1 Minisyncoccota bacterium
AAGACGCCGGACATGAATTTGGAGCAACCACCGGACGGCCACGAATGTGCGGATGGCTCGATCTCTTCGCCCTTCACTACGCAATAAAACTCTCCGGAGCTAATAAAATTTTTATAAATAAGGCGGATATTTGCCTAAGCGACAAAGTAAAAGTTGTGACCGGGTATAGGACAAATGAAAAAAAGGGCGGGAAAATGTTAAAAGAATTTCCGCTTTACTTAAATCAAGTAAAGGGGGTGGTTGCCGAAGAAATACCGGGTTGGGGAAAATCTAATTATGGTATAAGCGATAAACGTAAAGTTTCCAAAGAACTGGTTACATATTTAAACTACATAAAAAGTAAACTTGCTGATCTTGACGTAAAAATCCTATCGGTCGGCACGGGCCCAGACCGAGAGCATTTTTTCAAATGGGAGAAATAAACAGAATTCATCTTCTAATATTGACTTATTTAAATCACCATGTTATCGTGATTTAAAGTTCTTATGAAAAATAATACGTTCTTTTGCTATGCCATAATAAGTGGCTTAGCTTTGTCGGCTTGCACGCCGAAAACTCAAATCAAAGCTCCGGATGAGTTGTCCTGGACTTCTCAAATGATAAAATCATCCCCAGAAAATACAAAGCGATTTCTGGAGGCGCGCATTGCTTACATTGCAGAGTTCGTACCCGAAGACAAAATGTATCCGGTTTTATTAGATACTGAGTCCGTGAAAAGCTACATGAAGAATTATCTTAAGACAAAAGTGCTCGACACATATCTTGAAGAAATTCTCAATGAGCAGGCGGTGGTCACGACAAATGATTTCACCTTACATTACATTCCCGATATTCATTCCAGTCTGGAAGGTCAAATCTCAGAATCTGTTGCTCGACAAAAAGTGATTGTTGAGGCACTAAAAGATAAAACAAATAAACTTCTTTTTGTTGAAGGTGAGAATGGTGAATTAACTTGGAGTTCGCTGTTTGAGAACGTCAAGGAATCATCAAAGGAAATGAATGTTCCAGGACCGGAAAAATTGGATGATGAATTCAAGAGTGAAATGCGTAGAGTCGACACGAAATGGTGGCATGACTTCTTGGACGGTCCTTATCAGCTATTCGGTTATGATGACAAAAGATTTCACATCATAATCGTTCTCTATGATCTCAGGGTACCTGACCTTCCCCAAGAAGCTGGACCAAATACTGCAGAGTGGTTCAATAATTTTAGGGAACAGATCATTCTGGCTCGTTGCCGCAGGGAAATGAGAAAAAGAGATCAAAAAGAAGCATTCATTGTTTTGGGACAACTTCATACAGACGCATTTCCAGAAGTTGCTAAAAAATGGGGGATTAATGTGGTGGTGAAGGATTTCTGAGATAGCTACATCAAAGGAGCGCGACTTCCTTTCCATTAATGGAGAAATCGTCGCATCGGAGGCCCGGACAGAAAGTCTGGGCTTTGTCAATTTTACAAACTTAACTTCTTGTTGGTAATTCCCGCATATGCATAAATTATCAACAACTAAAACTAAAAAATTATATATACTTAAAAAAGGGTAAATATAGAGATAGCATTAAGCCTTTACTAACGTAATAATCATCTCGGTTGGCACGTGCCCAGACCGAGAGCATTTTTTCAAATGGGATAAGTAACTCAATTAAGCAATTTTTTTTAAGAAATAAAGGTGTATAATCAATTTTGAAAGGAGGTGTCATATGGCATCCTTTACTGAATTAGTTGCATTGAATAACGAGGGCGACCTAGGCGACATGCTTGTCTCAAGGTTCCATGGTGAAAAATGGGGTATTAATCCAAGGAAGGACTCGGAAATAATAATTACTTTCAAGTCTAAATTAGAAACTCCATCTATTGAGGAGATCAATCAAGCGGTGACAGAGCATTACACACGGCTTGGCTATCAAGTGAAATCTTCAAAAAAACCGAGAGTCAACATGGCTAGGTGCTCCGTTTTCTTTAGTGACAATTATGACCGCTCGTTAAACATCTTCATCACTACTTTTTATGCATTGAATATCAGTGATGAATACAATCATGTATGTATCACTACTACATTCTGTCGAATTCAACAAAGTAATCGCGACTTTCTCTTTCCATAATGGAATAAAATCGTCGCACGAGGGCCCGGACAATGATCTTGTCAGGGCTTTGTCTTTTTTATTCGTCCGATGTCTGTTTCTTAGACTATCATATATGATGCACTAAGGTATTTTTTGCGAGATTGCATTAGGCCTCGCCAAAGGCAAATATGGACACGCATTGACAATCGTGGTGTAATGTGCTAGACTTCTAGGCAAAGCTCTTTGACGTTTAAAGGGCACAATTTCGGTCAACATTTTGCAAAAGGATTTTATGAAAGAAAATTTGAAAATTGTGTACCTCCTTTTTGGAGTCGTTCTTGTTTTGACTGCTGTCGCTCTCTTGTGGATACCACTCTTGCTGCATTACGGAAATCAAAAGGTAAAAGTTAGCCCGGTCGCGAAGACTCTCACTACTAGTCCGGTCGTTTCGACCAATAGCGATGAGGCTAAAATCCTCTTTTTCACAAATAACATTTTTCCCATCGTCAAACATATCAGAAGCGAGCAATGGGGAATCAAAGCGCTAAACACTCGTCACAGCGAATTGGCTGGTGCCATCCTTAAGCGATACGGAAAGCCATATAATGTCGAAATTGGTATTAATTATGGCAAGGGCGAGACTAACATGGAGAGCATGCTCGCTCTATGTTACCTTCAGACCGACGGATCTCCCGCGGTAAGGTTGTATGTGCCGACGGCAATGTGGCTCTTTGGGAATCTTTCTCGGTCGGGAAATACAAACTGGCAGGAGCAGTTCGTATATGCGATAACCATCGCATATTTTCACGAGATGGACCAT
>DATHJV010000110.1:0-4371 GCA_035489645.1 Minisyncoccota bacterium
TTTTTGATGGATATTTTATGGGCACGGGCATGATTTGTAAGGATTGCGAGAGTATCTTCTTCATTTGTTCCCAATATATCCACTTTTTCAAATTTTGTCAGAAATTCGGGATGATTTTTAAGAACTTGATCGTAATTAGAGAAATCAGTTGTCGCAATTATTCCCAAATGAAGCGTCTCCAAATATGGCATGAGCCGGTCATATAAATTTTCATACCGATGAATGTTTTCAATAACCAAAATCACATTACCTGCCCGGGCTCCCTCCGATAAACACTTGTCGAAGTCTCCGATACTCAAGTCCTCAGCAAGTAATTCCACGACTCTATGGTGACGAATCGAAGGGAAAGTGAGCCCTGATTGTCCCAAGCGTCCCAGATATGATATTAAAGTTGATTTGCCGACGCCGGTATCGCCTATCAAAAGAACATTGTGATTGGAATCTTTGGAGAGCCCTCGCTCAATCATCCGTAATGCTTTTTCTTTGCCGAAAATTATCTGCGAGGACGAAGCGACAATATCCCTGCCGTGAGCGTTCAGCGTAAAAGTGTCGCCGTATGATAGCGTCGCCCCAAAAGTTTTCAAATTAGCCAAAGTTTCCCGATTTATTTTTATCGGCAATAGTAAAAAAATTGGGAAAGTCAAAATTACAATAACGGTAAAAATGAGTCCAATTATTATGAGGATAACTCTTGCTATAAGTCCCAAAACCCGAGACAGAATGGCAAAAACAAATTTTTCAACAAAAGAAGCGTGGGGTCCCGCGTTAGTGTCATTTCGCCAGGGTGAAGTTAGAGTCTTTAGGAGGAGTGGAATGGAAAAAGCGTTAAAAGCATATAAAACAAGATTCTTCCATGATTGTATCCCTGGGTGCATGCAGATATTCTAACACAATAGACAAATCAAGAAAAGTTTGTTATACTAAAAAAGTTGAATTTTACAAATTTTTTCAGTTGTTTAAGAGGAATATTCCATATATTATGAAGTGTTTAAAGCGAAATTTCTCTCGCTCTGGCGGGGTAAACAAAATCTTTTCTAAAGTCCAATCCGGACTGAAAACAAATCCATAAATATTGGTTGTTCTTCATAAGCTCTCACAAAACTTATGAGTATAACATTGGTGACAATTTTGATCGGGGCCGGCGCTCTCGCCTTCGGCGTTTTGGTCGGGTATTATCTGCGCGTCATAGTCGCATTGGGAAAAAGAAGGTCGATTGAAATAGATATCAAGCAAATGATGGTGGGCGCTAAAGAAGAAGCGCAGAAAATTACAGACGAGGCAAAGAAAGCAACTGAGGCCAGACTGACGGAACTGCGAGAAGAAGAAAAGCAGAAGGAGCAGGAGTCGAGAGATCGAGAATTAAGGCTGATAAAAAAAGACGAGTTTTTGGATGCCCGTCAAGTTGAGATAAATAAAGAACTTGATAACATAAAAATAAAAGTAGAGGAGATAAAAAAAATTCAGGGAAAAGTAGCAAAAATAGAAGAGGATAAAAGGATCGAGCTCGAGCGGATAGCAAAACTCTCGGAAGGAGATGCTAAAGAAGAATTAATGAGAGATATCGAAAAGAAATATGAGGAAGACATCTTAATCAGAATCCAAAAGTTTGAGAATAGTAACGAGGAAAAACTAGACCGCAGAGCCAAAGACATATTAGCTACTTCCATCCAGCGCCTGGCGTCCTCTACCGCTTCGGAACTTATGACTACGGTGGTGTCAATCCCCAATAATGAAATTAAAGGAAAAATAATCGGAAAAGAAGGCAGAAATATCAGGGCTTTTGAGCGAGCTTCCGGCGTTGAGCTCATAGTGGATGATACTCCCGGCTCAATAATAATTTCTTCATTTGACCCCATCAGGCGGCAAATAGCCCGGCTCGCACTGGAAAACCTGATCTTAGACGGACGCATCCAGCCGGCGAAAATCGAAGAGTTGGTTGAAAAAGCTAAGGAAGAAATAAATAAAATAATAAAAGAGAAAGGCGAACAAGCAGTTTATGAGTGCGGAATATTCAACTTCGACCCGCGGATCATCGCCATTATTGGACGATTATATTTTCGTACCAGCTACGGGCAAAATGTGCTTCAGCATTCAATTGAAATGGCGCACATCGCCGGTATGCTGGCGGAAGAGCTCGGCGCGGACGTTGCCGTCGCTAAAGCCGGAGCGCTGGTTCACGACATAGGCAAAGCACTCGACCATGAAGTTCAAGGAACACATGTTGAAATAGGCATCAGGATTTTGCAGAAGTTTGGCGCCGACGAGAAAATTATTACCGCGATGAAAAGCCATCATGAAGACTATCCTTACGAAACAATTGAGGCTATCATTGTGCAAACGGCCGACAGCATTTCCGGGGGCCGGCCGGGAGCGAGACGCGACAGCGTGGAAAACTATCTAAAGAGACTTCAAGAACTGGAAGCATTGGTCAATGCCTTTCCGGCGGTTGAAAAATCATACGCTCTGCAGGCCGGACGTGAAATTCGTATCTTTGTCACCCCGGAAAAAATCTCCGACGCGGAGGCAAAAATCATGGCTCGAGACATCGCCCTGAAAATAGAAAAGGAGCTTAAATATCCGGGGGAGATCAAGGTGACAATGATTAGAGAGACTAGGATCATAGAATACGCCCGGTAGTGAGACTTGGCGACGCTCCGACCCTGTGGTCGGAACGAGCCTTTGTGCATCGCTAAGCTCTGCTACCGGGTACGCGAGATAAAAATTTTTGAAATATAACTTTTGTAGGGGATTTTTCGAGCGGCGGCGAGAAAACTTCAGGATTTTTTAAGCTTAAAAAAATCCGTACCAGAAAAAAGTTCATATTTCAAAAATTTTGATAAGGGCTTGCCTTAAAAAAACCTTGATATATAATAGACGGGTAGCAATTATAAGGTAAATTGGTCGATATGAATCCTGTTAGAAGTTCGACTAACGGGTAAAGTATTAAAAGCTAGTTAAGTAGGTTCTAGTTTCTAGATTCTAGTATTTACTAGCCACTAGTCACTAGCCCCTAAAACCTAATTTAATGAATAAGCAAGCATTAGCTGAATGGGTACACGGAAAACTGGGCGGTACAAAGGCACAAGCAGATGAGATTGTTGACGGATTGTTTGGTGCTATCATTGATACCCTAAAAGGAGGAGGTGAGGTTTCCATCGCCGGCTTCGGAATCTTTTCTGTAAAACAAAGAGCAGCGCGCATGGCTCGCAATCCAAAAACCGGAGAGCAAGTCAAGGTAGCCGCTAAAAGAGTTCCGAAATTCCGAGCAGCCAAAGGTTTGAAGGACACAATTGCATAATTTTATCTCGCGAGATAAGAATAAAGCAAAAACAAAAAACACCTCACTTGGGTGTTTTTTGTTTTATCAAGATTACTGTGAATTTATGAAACTCAATCTTCCCATGAGTTTTTCTCTCCGCGCATAAAAATCTGCTGATTTCTTGCTATGCTCGGCTCGGGAGCTAATCGCAACGTTTCGTAAAAAACTAGACCTGCGACGAGTTTTTAATTCACAGTGGATTGCGAATCAAATAAATTTGAAGTATTTAAGGAAATCATGTCCCTTTTTTGTAACTTTAAATAATTCGCCCTCAGGTTCAATGAATTTATAATTGAGCATCGTACTGAATTGGGCTTCTTTTTCTGCGGACATATTGGAAGTATCAGGAGGATATGTCATGTTTTCGTAAAAATAAGGTTTTGTGGAGGAGCCGGTCTTGTGGAGCCAGGCGAGTGATCGCGCTGTGGAGTTTGCGACAGCTTTTTCATAAAATCTGAATTCCCAGCTTGGTTCCTTTTCTGGTTTTTTAGTGGACAATTCTGTCTTTGTAACCATTCCTTTTATTTCCGCCTGGCCGGTTCCCTCAAATTCTGTTCCTCCGATCCTTATCAGCCTGCCGAGCAGGGCCCTGACCTCGCTCTTGAAAATAATGATAAACCAGAAAATTAATACCGCGCCCAGAAAAGGCCAGTTTAAAATAATTTCCAAATATTTTCTTATAATTTCCGCTGCATACATAAAATTAATATTTTCTAACCACCGCTTTCAAAATTGCGTTTATATTAAGGGAGTGCTTCGGATAGATCGGCTTATAATTTTTATTTGCTGGTTCGAGCCACACTTTGTCTCCAACTTTACGGAAATATTTCATTGTAAATTCCCCATCCACTTCGGCAATGACTATTTGACCGTCTTTCGCCCCATTGGCTCTCTCCACCAGCACCATATCACCCTTTTCTATATGCGCGTCTATCATTGAATCCCCGTCTACCTCCAGCATATAGGTCAGTGATTTATTTTTAATCAGCAAATCATCAAGGTTTATTGTGTCGGTCAATTCTTCTTCCACTATAGAAGGAAATCCGGCAGTC
>DATHJV010000111.1:0-5826 GCA_035489645.1 Minisyncoccota bacterium
ATAAAATTAGGTGTCGGTTACGACTCTACCCGCACCTTCTTGAAGGAAAATAAAAAAATAGCTGATCAAATCCTGAAAGAAATACGGAAAAAATTTGCAGAAGAAGTTTAAAAAAGAATACCCTCGCACCGCCGAAGCGACACGAGGGTAAGAAATGGTTTGCGGGATATCTCTGAGATTCCTTTTGTAACTACCCCGGCATTGCCGAGTATAGCTCTTGCGGCAAACCTTATTCGCAAGAAAGCTTGTCACCGAGACTGTGGGACTGATCCACATCTCGTAGACTCAGCTGAGTCCTGTCCCTTAATCCCCTAAATGATATTGCTTTCAGATTCTCACCTTCAGGGATTAAAGCTAGACACATTCTAACAATGTCGCTCCTCCGCCGGATGTGCCAAAAGACGGAGGTAAGGAAGATATGGCCCGTAGGCCTAACACCATAAGTGAATCATATGAGCATCACACTCTTTCCATATATATGTTGCCCAATCCGCGAATTCACTTAGTCTAGCTCTTTCTCTTACGAGGCTATAGCTAGACCCTGCCTAAACTCGGGAGACAAACTCCCGAAAGAAGTGCCACTTGGCACACCAAGATTGTAGCTCACTACCTTATCTCGGCAAGGAGAGTATAGCATACCCACAGAAATTGTCAAGCATTCTGTAGTAGCTTGCAGAATAAGGTTAAATTTGCTAGTATTGCCCCATGTCAAAACTGGAATACAACGAAATTCGGGAAAAGAAAATAATAATTTATGATGGCGAACCATGCGAAGTGATTGAGTCTCACGTCGCCCGCACTCAGCAGAGAAAGCCGCAAAATCAAGTCAAACTCAAAAGCCTGATAACCGGCAAAACTATCTCGGCGACTTTCCACGTCTCCGAATCAGCTGATGAGGCGGATATTATAAAACGCGATATTACTTTTTTGTATCATCACAAAGAAGAATATTGGTTCTGTGAGCCAAATGACAAAAGTAAAAGATTCAAACTGGATAAGGCGCTCATCGGGAACTCTGAGCGATTCTTAAAACAAAACAGCAATGTAACGGCACTGGTCTGGGAAAATGAAGATGAAGCGCAGCAAATCATCAAAGTTATATTGCCTATCAAAATAAATTTCAAAGTAAAAGAGGCTCCGCCTGCGGTGCGCGGAGATACCTCTAAGGGAGGAATGAAAATTGTAACACTAGAAAACGAAACCACGCTCAATGCCCCGATGTTTATCGCTCCCGGCGATGTAATCAGCGTTAACACAGAAACCGGAGAATACGCGGAGAGAGTCTAAGAATAAAAAATGGAAGGAATTTTTAAAGCAGAAGACATAAAGAACTTGTACGATAGGGGTGTAGCTCAAAAGCAGTTGGAAGCTCTTGGTAATTTTTGGATTGGTCGTGATGTATCATTAGAAAATAAAATCAATATTCCCCCCCTAGGTCTTGTAAGAAATGTTCCAATTGTTGTAAACAAACTTGATTTTCCAGAAATAAAAATTACTAAAGGAGCCTTGGGCGAGCTAAATTGGTCGGTTCGAAGCTCTTTGTCTCAATCTGGTATTGAAATAAGGTTTCATAAAAGTTATTTAACGGCAGAAATGATTAGAGATATTAATGATGGATTAGTGAAAGTGACAATACCTGTAGATATACAAAATCACGTAAATCGACCAATTGAGCTGGAAGGAAATGTTATGCGTTTTTTTTGGGTAAACGATCATAAGCGTCTGCGTCAAGAAAAATTGCGTCAAGCTTTAAAATCAGACTTAATCGTTGAAGGGGAGGAAGGCAAAGATTGGTCTTTTGGTGATGTTGATCTTGAAGACGAAGGTACCCTCGCCGTCAAAGTTGCAGAGGGTATAGATCCTAAAGAACTAAAAGATGTTTGTATTAGATTACCGCTAAAGGAAAAGTTTTATATCCCCAAATCCAATGAATCGTTTAGTGTTAAAAGTAAGAAAGATTTACCATTTATACTGAAAGAAATACCGGAAGGTTCGAAGGAACTTTTTAAAATTGGCGAAACGGCAAAAGTTAAACTGAGTAAAAATATAATCGCAGTTATAAATACTGGTATATACGAAAGAGACAAAAGGCACGTTCATTCACCCCTTATAGATTCAGGATTTGAAGGAAACATCAGGACTGAAACTATTCGTGACTTGGACTATGTTGAAATTTTTCTTTACAGAAAATAAAAGTCCCCTTTCGGGGATTTTTATTTGTTTTACTTAACAACAAAAGGAAGCAACCCTAAGAATCTTGCGTGCTTGATGGCGTTCGAGAGGGCGCGCTGATTTTTGGCGGTGACGCCAGTCCTTTTATGGCTCATGATTTTACCATTTGGATTCAGAAATCTTTTTAGAATTTCAGTGTCCTTGTAATCTATATATTTTATGTTGTTCGCGGAAAAATAATCTTGTTTCATAAAATTTAAAATGGAATGTCTTCCGGATTAATGTCTTCTTCCGGATATTCTATTACGTCAACTTCTCCATTATTGCTGCTCGAAACTTTTGGCGCTGTTTGCGCTCCCGCAGTTCCTCCGCTTCCTCCCGCTGCCCCCTTCGGACCAAACTGGGTGCGGTCAGCAACAACTTCGGTGCGATATTTCTTTTCTCCGGTCGTCTTGTCATCCCAGCTTCTCGTTTGCATCCTGCCTTCCACTAAGATCGAGCTTCCTTTCTTCATATATTGCGCAACTGTCTCTGCCTGACGCCCAAAAACCACGACATTGTGATAATCAGCCGATTCCTGGCGCGCGCCATTCTTGTCTTTCCAGACGCGGTTAGTGGCTAAAGAAAATGAACAGACCTTAACCCCGGAAGGTAGCGACCGAAGCTCCGGATCTCGGGTAAGATTTCCTATTAGTATTGCTTTGTTTAAATACATGTTTATCCAAAAAATTAAATTGCTAATTATACTGCAACCAATGCATCTATTTCCTTATCTATTTCTTCTTGGTTTATAGGAACAGCTGTTTCACTATCTATGCTCTTTGATTTCGGACGCTTATATGTATCTCCGCGAACGAATCTTTTTACCGCAATCGTATTTTCTTTGACCGTTTTTAATATCAAAAATCTGATGAAGTTAGGATCCAGATCAAGACGCTTTTTTAGCTCTAAAACTTTTTGAGGATCCATCAGAAACTTAGTCCAGCCAAAATATGCAGTATTCCATTTGTGGCGCACATTGGAGGTAATTTTTTGCATTGAATAAGCGAGATTAATCATCTTCGGCATTTCGTCTCCGATAATCTCGCCCGCAAAGGATGAAACGAGTTCTTTAAGATTTCCATAACTGGCTGCTACATCTTCTTCTTTAATGGTGGGCACTAAAAGATACCCTAGCTCATACACTTTGGAATCTACACCTCCAGATATTTCATTTTCGCCTCCAACTTGCATCACTTCCATAAATTTCATGCTAGCAAAAACCCTTTAGAAAGTAAAGTATGCGCTCTTAGAAAGAGATAGTTCATAAAAAAGTTACTGCCCCTCTCCCGATTCTTCCACTCTGAAAACCGCTTTGAGAAATCCTTTTACCATACCAGCAATAATATTCAGCGCCGCTTTTGTTATTTTCTTGACCCCTTCTTCCGCGAGAGTGGCAAGCTTTTTAGCTACATCCGGTTCTAGTTTGCCGTTCTCGCCCTGAATTTGTTTACCCGCGCTATCCCTGCCTGTTTCAATGATAATCTTCAGTTCACTTTTTGAAAGGTTGTTAAGTTTCTCCAACACTTCATTCAGACCTTCCACTGTCTCAGCTTTTTGCTTTTGCTCTTCTAATTTATTTTTTTCTTCCAAGAGAGACTGTAAGTTTTTAGCGTCGACACTATCAGTCTCCGCAATAGGCATGCCGAGCTTTTCGTATATTTGAACAAGTTTTTCTCTATCTCTTGAAACTACCTCACTCAGACGAGCAATTTCAGCTGCATTTTTTTCCGCTTTTTTGCTCACAATACCCAATTCCATTTCTGGGTTAAGTTCTTCATTATCTTTTGTTTCGTCAAAACTACGCACAGCCTCAACCTTCTCCCTTTGAAGAGAAGTTTCTTCTGAAGAATTAATTTTTGAATTTTCTGTAACATTTACGGTTTCTTGTTGAGTCGGAAGATCTTCTTTTTTCCCCGGAGCAACATTATAAGTTTCAAGTTTCATTTTTATATTTTATCATTAATAAAATTAAATACCAAATACGCGCCTGGCATTTGCAATAATTGCTTCAGCCACTTCTTTTTCCGGTAAATTCTTTATCTCCGCAATCTTTTTCACAATTTCTTTCACATACGACGGCTCATTACGCTTGCCTCTATTCGGAACGGGAGTGACATATGGAGAATCAGTCTCGGACATAATCATGTTAAGCGGAGTATTTTTTATAATCTCATCGTAATCTTCGGTAAAAGTAATAACTCCGGTAAAAGAAAGAGTAAAACCGAAATCCAAATACGCTTTCGCCTCAGTCAAAGTCCCGGCAAAAAAATGCACATCACCTTTGACTTTTGAATATTTTTTTAAAATCTGGAGCGCGTCGGCATACGCGTTATTCTCAATATGATTTACGCCATGGCGTATATGTAACATCAGAGGTTTATTGAATTCGTTTGCGAGTTTTATCTGTTCAATAAAAGCGTCTTTTTGTTTAGATATGGATTCGCTCGTACTACGATAATAGTCCAATCCGCACTCCCCAATGCCCACAACTTTGTTGCTTTTTAAAAGTTCTTGATATAACTCATTGTTAAAAATTTCCCCACGGGAAGTAAATTCTTTTCCGCCTTCACCCAACTCTTGCACATCATGGTACGATGCGCCGGTATGTATTGGGTGCAATCCGACAATCGCATATACACCTTCCTCATATTGATTTGCCATCTCCACCGCTTTTTGGGAGGTATCCATCTGGGTGCCGACATTTATCATCCACGTTCCACTATCTAAGGCGCGCTTTATCACCTTGTCCCGATCCGCGTCAAAGGCTTTGAAATTTACATGGCTGTGGATGTCGATGTATAATGGTTCTTTTTTTTGCATAAAATAATTATATCCCACCCGGTCTCAACCTATGTCGGGGAGAAGTCGGGTGGGAGCGCAGAAATTACTATAACATAAAAAGTTTTATCCATGATGTTGAACGTACGAAAAAGTTAATATAAATAAAAAGCCAGCGAACACTCATGTTTGCTGGCTTGCGATAAAAACCGTGATTACACATGACCTTTAAAAAATCCCGTCCCCGACTTTGAATCCGAGTTTTTTTGCAGCATTTTCGCCATTGATAACGATTTCAGCAAAGCGTGATCCAGGTAACCCAGAACTTCCTTGAATCACTGCGGCTACACCGTCCGGAACATCAGCTAATCGTTTGTAAAACGGCAACGTGCCAAATTTCGTCTGAACGTAGCCGTTCTCTATGTTAAGTTCTCTGGTAAGAACCATCGTCTTTCCATTTCCAAAACAGTCGATGACAGCGATGATTGGTTGGGGATCGGGTATGATACTCTCGATCGGTACCTCAGTGCAACACAGTTTTTTCCCGCCCAACACATACGCCAACGCGCGAGGCGAGAAGTCAAAACTTCTAAATTGGCTATCGACGATTTCTGATGCACTCGAGCTTGGAATGAATCCTTCTCGAACCATCCGTGCGACTGCATCGCTCATATGTATTACGAATAGCGAATTGACAAGACGAAGTTTTTTTACCAATGAAAGTGTGACCCCTTCAATTGTCGCGATATTCCAGATTTTTCCATATTGGAAACAACAGAATTTAGTGCCGTTACCATTTTTTCGTGCATCTCCGTTTCTGTGCGCAACGTTGGT
>DATHJV010000112.1:0-7168 GCA_035489645.1 Minisyncoccota bacterium
GCGTCGCCGGGGTGGGTATAGTGCTAGTCCCAAAGGGGTTAAATTGTGAAATAAAATTTGTACCCGGAGTCTCATTTCCATTTTCTCCCGCTGGCGGAGCCGTTTGGAAATATAAAAATCCAAAAACGGTTATTACCGCAAGAATCACAATGATTATTAAAAGTATAAAGTTTCTTTTTGACATAATTAACTACTTTTTAGATAGCAAGATCTTAATACTCCAGAACTACCTGCGCCGCCGTAGTAAGATATCTCTGTTAGACATTCTGCCATAGTAGGTTTGCAAAGTTCATTAGTGGCAGTCTTAGGCGCTTGACCTCTTGGTGTTGAAAGGTGAACTAAAACAACAGCACAGTAATTTCCACTTCCTTGCTGAGTGCCATTCAATGGGTGAGGCTTGCCATCGTCTCCGACGTATGTGGCTGGAGGTGCCGGCGGAGCAGGCACAGAAGCTGTATCTATCTTCGGCTCAGAATTTAACAAGTCGGGGTTTATGGTAAAAAGAAGCGCATAGGATCCGAGAGCGATTAGGAGACCCAAGAGCGCGTTTCTGATTCTCTCCTTGCCGTGTTCTTTGCTTGATATCAATTCGCTTGTCATGTATTCCAGTCCGCCTATCACTATCATCACCACCGATAAAACCGCGCAAATACCGATGAATACTTTTATCATCAGATTCAGATACGCGCCCAGCGCGGTATTAGACTGCGCCGCGTCAAAAGTTTTGAGTTGCCCATTAGCGTCGCATCCAGGAGTATTCTTTTCACAAGGAAGCGGAGCTAGAAGCTGATACGCGGTTGCTCCGGTGGATGTCCATGTTACAGAATTAGTTCCTTGTATTCTCTTTGCGTAACAATCAGCTTTAGTTGTTGTAGTGGTAACGGCTTTACGACTAGCATCAGTAACGGTGCATGGTCCTAATACATTTTCTTGCGCGCTTGTTCCGGTTACCGGACCAAGAAGTATGGCCAAGACAAAAAGCATTAATCCCAGTACTAAAATTTTGCTTTTAGATCCAAATCTTAACGTATTTTTATCTTTTCTAATTATTTTCATCTTAATATTATTTAATCAAAATTTAGTACGGGATGAGAAAATTATATTCGCTTTGCTCATTAATTTTCACTCAAAATTCTACATTTATTTCTTTACTGGCGGCCTCAAAAATTTTATTATCATTGGAAATGTCGAGCCTTAATTTGGATGTGCCATGTGTTCCTTGGGGTACTGAGAGCGGCATTAAATCTTGTCTGAAGGTTGTTAAATACACCGGATCGTCGTTAATGAACCAACTCCAGACTAGTTCTGGATTTCTTATTTCTTTCGGCGAAATAAAGTAAGGTATTGCCTCCACTACCTCCGGTCCTTGTATCTTGTGCGTGTCCGGCAGTGAATTTTGCCAGATAGTCCCGATATTAGTATCGTTTTTATAGAATAATATTTTGGGTTCGCTCGTTGCAATATCAATGCTGGCGTCGGATGAACTTTGTTGATCTACTGTCGACGCAACCACGCTTATGTTATTTGAATCTTCTAAATAATCACTGCTATAAAGAAAAAAGTTTTTGCCGTAACCAGAACCATCTACGCCGGGAGTATAATCTTTTTTCCAAGCGTAAGTCATATTTTGCGGAGAAACAATGCCGGAACTAGTCTTCACTTCGGGCATAGCCACAACTTTTACTTTACTACTCTCAGTCGGTAAGGCTTTGCCTTTATAAAATGACGGAACATATGAATCAACCGCCTGCCAGAGCAAAACCATGACAGAAGGTTTTATTGTTATCTTTACGTTCATCGGGCCGCTTGGCAATGACACGGTAGCGACTACGATTGTTTCGCTTCCGGCAGCGGGCGCCGTGGTAGAAAATGATTTTTTCCCGATTGCCGAAGTAATAGTTTTACCGTTAACAGACCAAGATATAAGAACACTGTCCAAATCACTAACGAAGCTGTTTAACGTAATTGTCGTGTTTTCGTATGGGGCCGGATTGTCCGGCGCCATATTCACCAAGACATCGTTAGCTGATTGAGCATTTACTAGAGAAACGGATACTGCGAATATTGCCAGTATACTGATTGAACTTAATAATAAAAATCTAAATTTCATACTCTAATTATACCCCGCAGTAGGATTTTTCACAAAGTTCTACTGCTCGGTTGTATCATTCTCCTTACTTCCCCACCACCGTGGCTGTTTCCAAATCTTGCTTGGCTTTTTTATTGGATAAAATCTGCGAGGGGTCAGAGGTGATAATCTGGTCTTCGGTATAGGAAGCAATAATCTTTATTGCTACATGTCTTAAACCGGCGAAAAATATACCCTCCCCGACGCTCGACTCCAGCAAAAGATATTTTTCCTCATTCGTGAGATTAAAAGTTTTTTGCAGAATATCGATAGTAGTGGGTGACTGTTTTAAGAGCATTTGAATGGAAGAGTTAGTAATAATGGGTACGCCATATGGAGATTTCATGAAGTCAGCCGCATCTTGAGTGATGGTAGAAAGGCCTAAATAATACTTTCTGCCTCTCTTGGCGATCGAATACAAGAAAGACGCTGTGTCTTCAGATTTCATCATCCACCAAGCCTCATCGATAACCAATAATCGTTTTTTTAGATTCTTGCGGATTGCGTTCCAGATGAAGTGCATAATTATATACATGGCAACCGGTTTCAATTCATCTTCCATGTCGCGGACAGAAAAGACAACAAACTTCTTATTGATATCCACATTGGATGGTCTGTTTAAAAATGTTGACCAGGAACCTTTTGTATATTTCGCCAATCGCTGCACGATGGAATCGCTTCCGTCCATTCCGGATAGAACCATTTCAAAGTCAGAAAGAAGCGGTGGCTCAATGTTTGAGAAATCTGATTCCGGAGTAATATCCTTGGTGGCATAAGTTTCGGAAATCGCCCGATCCACCATGGAATCTTCCTCGGGGGTGAGACCTCCAAGCATCAATCGAAAAAGTCCGACCAAATTAATAATATTTGAACGCAGGACGTCTTCCGCCGTCTCATCTTCACGCGGTATTGGCAAGTCAAAAGGATTCATGTGGTGGTCGCTCGAAAGAGCAATATTGAAATATCTTCCGCCAACTGCTTCCGCCAAGAATTCGTATTCCCTCTCCGGGTCGATTACCATCACGTCAACATCAAACATCAAAGACCGGAGAATTTCCAATTTTGTGGCGTAAGATTTTCCTGAACCGGATTTAGCAAAGGTTACCGAATTGTAATTTTCCAGAGAAAACCTGTCAAAAATAACTAAACTTGAGTTATGCCGGTTGATGCCGTAGAGTATTCCCTTATTGTCCGTGAGGTCAAAAGAAATAAATGGAAAAACGGAGGAAAGCGGTTCGGAATTTAATTTTTGGTGGATGTTCAGCAGGTCGCTGTTTATTGGAATGACGCTTTTGAAACCGGCTTCTTGCTGGAAAAGCGCCGGCTTGATGTAGATTAGTTTACTCTCCAGCAATGACTTTAGCTCATTTTCAATTTTAAAAAGTTCTAGTTCATTATCGGCATAAATAGTGATATAAATTCCGACATCAAACATTTTTTCCTGCGCCTGAATCAAGTTATCACGCAGCCCCTCGAGATCTTGATACGAAGTGTCCAGCATCGGGTCCCGCACCATTCCCTTCGATTCACGCACATTTATCTGACTTTGCACTTCCGCGACTTTTTTCTGGAATTGTCGCAACATTAAGGACGTGTCGATCGGATGGATAAAAATTGAAATATCGAAAACTTTATCCAGATTGATTATCGGCGAAAACCAATTGTCGGTCAGAAATCGCGGGTAAGATATTATAAAAAATGTGCGGGCTATTTTGTCGCCCAAATTTATGGATTTTGATTCAATTTTGAGGGCGGATGGCGCAATAACATCTTGCAGTTCCAGACTGGCAGATTCATAGATTGCTTCCGGCAAGACCGCCAAAGCGGACGCATTTGCTCCACTTTCATAAGGGCTACTTTTCTTTTTTTTAAATTTATCAAATATTGACATTATTATTCTAGCTTAATTTTTCCTTCCACTTCTCCGGGATTGAAAACTTTATAAAATACTTCCACGACTTCTTCTGTCCCCAATTGAGCTGATTTTATGCCGCAGCGGGACAGTCCTTGTTCAATGACGCTCACTCGCTCTTCCAATTGGGATCTTTTTTCTTCAAAATCTTCTTGTTTAGCCATATTCATCTGCGCCTTATTTTTTCTGGCAAAGAGTCTAGATAATATTCCGGAATCAGATTTTAAAGTTGTGTGGGTATATGGAACGACAACAAAAAAGCTTTTTGTCATTATGCTTACTGATTCGGTGAAATTCCTGATGAATTCAATATATTCTTTTGTTTGTAATTTAAGCAGGGGCTCGTTTTGCACTTTCACCCTATTTTCTAGAAGCAAAAGATATGGCCGGATGTCGAGCTTTCTGCTTTGGACTGATATTTGGATGGCAAAATCCAAAGTATTCAGAAAACTTTGGAATTGGAGGATGGTTGCCTTTTGCTCATCGTCTGATTTTAAAGATAAATTGACGGAGTTCGCCAGCACGATTGCCCTCAGATCGCCGTCTTTCAGCACGATTATACCATCACGGACTTCCTTGATTGGCACAAACTCTTGAGTTGCTTTTGCTTTTAGGGCCATATGATCTGATGTGCTATTTACTGTCTAAATGTTTATTTATATCGAGTATATCCAAACTCCAAGCCAAATCCCGCAATTTATTACCGCCCAGCCTTACCATATCCCTGTTCATTATCACCTCTTCGGTCTTTATTTTGTCCGGCTGTTGAATTTTCGCTTGGCGTCTTTTCCAGATGTAGAGTTTGCTCTGAGTAAGATAACCAAATCCCGCTTCAATCATATCAATAAACGGCTTATTGTTTGGTCGATAACGAGCCAGTGCAACAGAGAGTGCCGCTACGGCTAAAATTGGTATGGCACCCAAGACCAGTCCGAGGAGTTTGTAAAGAACAAAACACAAACCGGCTCCGCCCACCAGGTAGATAAACTCTTTAAAAGTGAATGGACCAAAGATTTTGTCTTCAATATCTAAAAATTGTGGTACTTTAAATTGCATAATTTGCCTTATTTTACTCTGGTATTTCCCGATAGGGATCTATTTTTGGCGCCGGTGGCACCGGTATTTTTGCTGCTTCGACTTTAATTATTTCAGCCGGAGCGGGAGTCGGGTTTTTTGTAATATTATCCAGTGAATGTTCCGTCTTTGCCATTGGAATTTGAAAAGATGAACTTAGTTTTTGCTCCAAGATCGGATGTATTGATTCTGGTTCTTCTATATTTTTTAACATATCTTCCCTATTTTCTTCTGCCCCCTTCCCTGCAGTCGTGAGTTCTAATTTTTCCGGGATAATATTGATGCCGGCTCCGCCCAAAGTCACATTTTCTTTTTTTGTTTGAATGACGTCCGAGGGAGCAGCTGATGCCGCACTCTCTATTGCCTGCGCCAGTGTATTTGAGTTTCTACTAAATATTTTTTTTCTCTCTGCATTTTTCACCAGTTCTTCTCTAATTTTACTGAAAACCAATTTATTCATTTCATTAACCAATTCATTTGCAGCTGTACTAGAAATTTTCATTCTATTTGACAATTCCTTCGGATAATTTTCCGGACTAACAAGCCCCGAGAGTAATAATTCGGTTTCAACCTCCAAGTCGCCCAATTGCTCAAAGGTATATCCAAATTTTGCTCGCAGTCCCAATATGGCCGCCTTCCAATCTACCGCCGCGATCGCATTAACGGTTTCGGTTGATAAATTCGCTTTTGCTTTTTCTATTTTTATTTTTAATAAATCTATTATTTCATCCATATTTTTCGCTTATCCGGGAGTGGCTTTACTCTGTTACCGGATTATTATCTTTTAAATTTTCTTTTTTAATTGAAAATACAGGAAGGACAGTTTCTTGCGTGTCTTGAAATTCTCTCATATTTGTATCGATTGGTTGTTCCAAAAAAGCAGTATAATCTCCGCCCGAGAGAATAAAATTAAGCGTCTGCTCCGGTTTTGGATTTTTACTTTTATAGCTTTTTTTAATATTCTCAACCAGAACGTCGTTGATCGGGGTAAATATCTTTTGAAATGCTTCCTCGGCAATTTTTTCCGCTTCGTCCGTAGTAGTTCCCACCTTATTTTCAATATTTTGCGCATAGTAGTTTCCATCATCTATGCCTATAAGAACCAGGAATGTTTCCACCTGCAAGTCATTTATTTGACTTTCCGTGAGTAAAAACGTTTTGCCGATTTCTTCTGCCATTCTTGCCCAATCTAAAGAATCGATCGCCTCTTGCGCTTCATTTGGCAATTTCATTACTTCTTCTTTGATTATTTGTTTTAATTTTTCAGTCATAATTTTTTTTCTAATGTCCTCCTCCTTTTCCGCTTTCTTCTATCTTTGCCTCCATTCTTATGTTGTGACCCGCTTCTCTGACTGTGCGTCTTCCTATGTCAGTTTTATTAAATTTTCCTCCAGTCCAGAAACGATTCCATTTTTCTTCTCTCTCAGCATAGGCTCTTTTTCTTGTCCTGCTCTCTGCTTCCACGTCATGACGCGCTTCCGGAATTAACGTATCCTCATATTCGTTTATGGATTTATCCCCTCGGCCGTTAGCTATGCCAAGATCGTGAGCTGCGTCGGCTACTCCTAATGCAACTCTAATGGATTCTTCGTCTCTTTCAAATTGAGCAATTTCAGCTGGTGTTGCTCCCGTTGCCCTTGCTGTTTGGGTTATGGATTGTCTATTCGTTAAGTCCGATTGTAAATCTGCTTTATTTTGTGGCGTTCCGGAGGCATTTTTTATGCTTCCTCTTTGTTGTCTCAGATCATTGACGCGATTTGCGGCTGTTATAGCTTTATTTTGAGCAGTTGGGTCACTAGGATTGGCGTTTAACGTAGATTGTGCCGCCTTATTGGCTTTTATCGCGCCTTCAATTTTTTTATCTATTTCTGCAATTTCATGCGAGCCTACTGCTCTTAATGTCTGCAAATCTTGTTCTACTTTATTTAATTCTTGTTTCAATCCCTCGTCCTCTCCAACCTCGAGATTTTGAGCCCTTTCCCGTCGTTTCTTTACTTGGTCTGCTCTCATCTTTTCGTATCCGCCTTCTCTGGCTGTTCCTAAATTCAGTCCAC